>CAYQTZ010000044.1:0-12719 GCA_964420565.1 uncultured Hyphomicrobiales bacterium | reverse complement strand
ATGGTAAACTGACAATAGATATGGAGTTCTTAGGTTTATCCTTTTCTGCATTTTCCATTTTTATGACATCAGGTACGACAGTGAAGATGGCAAATTTAGAATTGTTTGCAAAAACTGGATTAGTGCCGCGTTCTATACGGAAAGTGATAACTTCTTTAGTTGTAGTGTCTTTAGTAGTAGAGACTATGACCCCTTCAGGATTGCCGCGGTCAGGCATCTCGTAAAATGCCGACCATCTTCCATTATTTGAAATGACAGCATTTTGCAAACTCTTGAATTTCATGGCATCATCGAAAGTAAATGGCTGCTTTTTCTTAGCTTCCAATGATAAGGCACTAAAGAGGATAAAAATGATTGATAACAATGCAAAAAATAAGTACAACCTTGTCTTCATAAGAATTCTGTCTCCGAAGCAATATGTTCATAAAAAACTAATAATAAAACTCATTTCATTAAGAAATACAATATAAACAAAATTTCAAAAAAACGTAACTATTTGAAACCTTTTTTTACTAAAGAAGAATTCTCTATCTTAACGATACGTTCATGCAGCATAATATTAATTTTGAATTTTTGAATAATTTGAGTAAATTTTCGTAATTAACGTTTTGCAACCACGCAAGGAACGGAATTATGAAAAAGCTCTACTTTTTTATCTCTTTGGTAGTGTGTCTATCATTTTTCACACAAATTGCTTACTCTCAGGCAAACTTCGCTGTAGTTTTTCAGGACGGACAAACAAATATCGCAACATCACTCGCAGACGCAGTAGATCAGGCATCAGACGGAGACTTTATTTACTTACCAGCAGGTAATTTTGCCATTGACAATGTGCAAATCCCAAAACAACTACACTTGATCGGTGTGGGGCATTATCCTCAAGCGACAGGTGCTACCGGCGGAACAATACTGAACGGAACACTTAGATTCCTGACTGGAGCAGATGGCAGCTCTGTACAAGGTGTCAGGATTAATGGTAATATTATTTGTGGCACTAATGAAGAAGATTGCAATGTAAGTGATCTTGTTATAAAACGCTGTTATGTAAACTGGCTCTATCTATCTTATGCATGGGATAAAACAACAACCTGCACTAATTTTTTAATTACTGAAAATGTAATATACGGAGCAGTTTTCGGTGGAGATGCTGAGAATCTTACATTCAGTAAGAATATTTTGATTCAGAAAGATGTCATGGCAAGACCTCTTACAAAACTTAAGAATGCTATCGTTGAGAACAATGTTTTGCTCGGTATTAATGATAGTTTTGGCAACGTGATAACTGGCAATACTTTTAGAAATAACGTTATTCCAGTTGGCGAACTTGAAGTACTCAATACCCGTGCCGACAATATTTATTTGAATAATCTTCATACAGTTTAAGCTGGTTTATATCAGTGGGGAGTGGTCCAAAGCGAAGGAAATGTTGTAATTGCCAGAGAGAATATGTTTGAAAATCAGGAAGGTGGAGCTTTTCTCTACGAGCATGATTATCATCTGACTCAGGATGCAATTGATGCAATTACAGGAACTGACGGCACGCAGGTTGGAATTTATGGGACTAATGATCCAAGCAAAGAATATGGAATACCACCAACACCAAGTATTGAATATATCAATGTATCGCCATCTACTCAGCCCGATGGCAAGCTAAAGATAGAAGCAACAGTAAAAGCACAACAGAAATAGTTTACCAACTAATATCCTGAGGTAATTATGAAATTTCATAGATATCTTTATGTGCTTTATTTGTTGTTCCTGAGTTCAGGAATACTTATCGGACAAAATCAGATAACTGGATACGAATTCTGGACTAACAGCGATATATCAAATAAAGTAACAGTTAATATTTCGCCAACTGAAGTACTTGTGATGAATGAATATATTGACTTGCAGGGCTTGAAGCCAGGTTTCAATAATGTTTCTATTCGTTTCAAAGACTCAGATGGTAACTACAGCAGCGTCTATTCTCAGTATATTTGGGCATATTCATCAGAATCCCCGATCACTGAGTATGAATATTGGTTCGATGGAGATAACTCAGCAGTAAATAATATTGAGTTAGAGAACTCAGAGACAGCCGAAATAAATGCCTTCCTTGACGCTTCAGAGCTATCTAACGGCTTCCACTCAGTTCATATTCGTTTCAAAAATAGTGGTGGTCTGTGGTCTTCTGTTTATTCAAAGATGTTTTTCACTTCGAAATCCCCTGAGTTTTCTGGTGTGGATATTGATTTAAACGAGATCACACATTACAGATACTGGTTTGATGTAGCCACAGAGCCAGTTGTCGTTACATTAGAGCCAGAAGAGACTTTTCAGGCAAATTTCAGTATAGATATTCCTGATCTTGCCGAGTCCTTTTATATACAGTTTCGTGATATATCTGGTTTATGGAGCGGAGTATATCACAGACCATTTACTCCTATCGCTGATTTTGACATTTACAGCGTTATCAATACTTTTACGATGCAGAACAGATCAACTTTCAGCACTAAATTCTACTGGGATTTCGATGATGGGACAAAATCTGAAGGAGTACATCCTTCGCACACTTACGATACTCCCGGAGTATATGATATATGCCTGATAGCAGAAAACAAACTCGGCTTCGATACCTTATGCAAAACCGTGCAGGTAAGCGGGATACGGGAGGTGGTAAGCAACCAAGCTGGTAACAGGGGGTATGCTACAATTATGATCTATGGTGGGGGACTTAAAGATGGCAGTAAAGTCTGGTTGGAAAAAGATGGGGAGAATTATCTTAATGCAACAGATGTCCGTCTTGCCCGGCTCGACGCACTTGAAGCAAGATTAGATTTATATGATAAAGAGCTTGGAACTTATGATGTTGTTGTAGAGCTACCCGATAAAACCACATATCGACTTGATCAATCTTTTGAAATTGTGCAGGCAACTGATGCACAACCTTATGTTAGTTTCAATGGAAGAAACAGGATTTTGTTTGGTAGATGGCAGACCTATACGATTGATTTTGGCAATACCGGCAATACTGATGCTCTTGGTGTTCCATTATATTTTATGTTAACAATGCCAGATGGGCTTGAGTATGAGTTTAATAATCTCAATATTGTGTTCAGCGAAAAATGGAAGGATAATGAGTATTATGATGAGATTGCCGCTGAACCAGCTTATATTGAACAAGAAGGTTATTGGGGCGGGGATGAAAAGATCCGGCTATATGCGTTTTATATTCCAGTAATACCAGCAGGATCCAAGGGACAGGTTCAAATCAGAATAAAAACCAATGCAAGTTTTAAGGCATACACATGGCTTAACGAACCTATGTTTGAATATGAACCGGAAGGTATTGTAAAAGCTAAGGATGATAAGATATTAAAAGCCATAAACAAAAAAACTGCTGCCTGTCTAAGAGCATTAATGCTTCAAGCGATGAAGGATGGAGTTGCTGAAATTGCTAACGAAATGATCCCTGGTGTTGGATGTGCTAATTCAATATTGAATTTAACAATGGACCCCGCAGGGTATCTATCTCCTGACCCAACTAATCCCGAATACAACAGACCTAAATCCTGGAAAGAGACATTCTGGGATTGGGGAGGAAAAGTTAAAGATGTTACTCTTGTTATAGCCGGATGTGCTGCTGACGTTGTACCAGCAGCTAAAGCGTATAAAACTGCTGTTGCTGTGATTGGCTTGATCAGCAAGGTAAATGACATTTATGGAGCTATGAGTGCAGGCAATGAATGTTACAAAAAATATGGCGATGGTGAGTTGAATGTATCTGCTGTCTCCAGCTTTGACCCAAACGAGATCGTAGGTCCTTCGGGCTACAAAAATGAGAATTATTTGAATAAAGAGAATTTTAGCTATACTATCTTTTTTGAAAATAAAGCATCTGCAACTGCTCCCGCTCAGGAAGTGGTCATCCTTGACACTCTCGCAGCAGGTAAATATGATTTGGAGAGCTTTACATTCGGTTCTTTCTCATTCGGTGGCGATTATTACAATCCTCTACCGGGCTTGAAGGAATTCACTTTGGACATCCCGCTTGAGAATGGAAATACCAATATAGTAAGAGTAAATGCTAATTTTGATGCCCAAACTCGTGTTGCCTACTGGCAATTCATTACTTTAGACCCAGAGACAATGCAGCTTACAGAAGACCCGGATGGCGGTTTCTTGCCTCCGAATAATGTATCTCCGGAGGGCGAAGGAAGCGTTTCCTTTAACATACAATTATTGGATGGATTGCCAAATAACGAAGCAGTAAACGCCAAAGCCAAAATATTCTTCGATCTGAACGAGCCGATAGAAACAAATGAATATCTCAACACTCTCGACTTAGAACCGCCAACCAGCACTATGACAGGTGTTTTTACAACATGGGAAGAGAATCTTCTCCGGATAGAGTGGGAAGGCGACGATACTCAGAGCGGTGTTCGGTATTACACAATCTATATGGCAGTGGATGATGATGAATATGATGCGTGGTTTACATCTGAAAGCACATTATTTTATTTCGAGGCAGACCCCGACTCAGTTTATAAATTCTTCTGTATAGCCACGGACAGCACCGGGAACACTGAGCCAATGAAATCAAGCTACGAAGCAAGCACAGAGACTCTCTCGATAGGAGATATTGCTTTATCTGGCTTGAATGATATAGTGGACATATACCCAAATCCGGCGACGAATACTATAAACGTAGAATATACTACATTTAATAGTGGGAAAATACTGATAACATTTGTAAACGCCTATGGTGAGGAAATATTCAAACAAGAACTTTCTTGCTTCAACGAAACTAATAAGTACACAATTGATAGTAGTGAACTGCCAACAGGGGTTTATTTTATCAATCTAAAAGGAGGCAATCGAACAATAACCAGAAAAGTAGTGGTTGTGAAATAGAGTATAGAGTTTTCAGTTTGTAAAATGGACTCCACCTCTTCGGTGAAGTCCATTTTTAATTCTATCTTTGCTGAAATTCTATTATGGGAACTATCATTTCTTCTAATGAGATGCCTCCATGCTGGAAGCTGTCCCTGTAGCGATGCAAATAATGATTGTAATCTGTCGGATAAACAAAATAGTAATCTTCTTTAGCAATTATATTATTAACAGTCAGCCCATAAGCAGGCAGAAGGAAGTCTTCAGGCTTTTTGATCTGCATAGCGTGGTTTCTATCAGCTTTTACGTTCCTGCCAAATTTATATCGCAAGCAGGTAGTAGTTTCTTTGTCGCCAAGCACTTTTACACCTCGCATACAGCGTATAGAGCCGTGGTCGGTGGTTAGCACAATTTTTACATCTTTTATCTGAGAAAGGGTTTTCAGCATTCTATAAAGCGAGGAATGCTGGAACCATGAGTGTGTAAGCCCTCTGTATGCAGGTTCATCGGGAGCTATCTCCTTTAATATGGCATAATCAGAGCGAGAGTGAGCGATCATATCGACAGAGTTAATAACTATAGCAGTTAGGTGCTTTTTAGCAAATCTTTTTATATCTTGTTCTATCTTCCTGCCAAATTCAGTATCATGAATTTTTATATAGCTAAGGTCTGTTCTTAATTTAATGCGTTTTCTTTTTAGTTGTTCTTCGAGTAGTTCTTTCTCGAAGGCATTTAGCTTATGTTCTTCAGAATTAGTTTCATCAATCCAGTACTGAGGATAATACTTTTTAATATCTATTGGCATCAATCCCGAAAAGATAGAATTTCTGCAATAAGGTGTAGCCGTAGGTAGTATTGCACTGTAAAAATTTCTTTTGAATGAATAATATGGCTTAAGCAATTCTTCCATTATCAGCCACTGGTCGTAACGCATACAATCAACAACGAAAAAGAATGTCGGCTTGCCCGTCTTCAGATGGTCCACCAAATAGTTCTGTACTATCTGGTGTGACATGACTGGCTCGCTACCGTCTGGCTCGTGCAGCCATTTCAGATAATTCTTTTCGATAAATTTAGAATATGCTGCGTTACATTCTTTCATCTGGTCTGCCAAAGTTTGCTTAAACCCGAGGTCTGGATATCTATCTAACTCCATAGACCAGTTGACAAGTTTGATATAGATATCTTTCCAATCATCCCAATCCAGTGGTTCGTATAATCTCTGCGTAATATCGTTGAATCCCTGCAAATAATCATGTGTGAGCCGGTCTTGCTCTATTCTCGATGATTCTAAGAATTTTTTACATGCAGCTAATACCTGTGCGGGATTGACTGGTTTGGTTAGATAATCATCAATTTTTCTACCGATGGCTTCTTCCATTACGCTTTCGGCTTCGTTTTTGGTAACCATTACTACTGGTGTGGAATCGTCAATATCTTTGATAATTGGCAGAGTGTCCAGACCGCTAATACCCACCATAGATTCATCGAGGAAACACAGGTCATAATGCTTTCTGCGTACCATTTCTATGGCATCTTCGCCGTTCGTAGCTGTCTCAACGTTATAACCGCGTTGGGTAAGCAGTATTATATGCGGTTTTAGTAGTTCAATCTCGTCGTCAATCCAAAGAATATTGCCCTTTGTATTTTCCATTTTCATTCCTCTTAATATTTAATATTTTTTCTTCTCTTGTTTTTCAAATAATGTTAAAATGGCACATTGTAGCAAATATTGCATTTTAGGGATCCCGACAGTAATTAATTGAACATATTTAAACAAAATGAAGTATCAATGCAATATTTATTGTTATGATATCTCTTAAATAGTGTATGAATATTTTACTTCCGGGGGAGTCGAATTATGATCTGGAAATTTCAAATTGTGGATAACCCTTAGATTATTTGTTGATAAGTATCGGAAAAAATACCGTTTCTTGCAAAATATTTGTTTTACAAAAATTGAAATTGATTATGCCAAATTCTTATATCGAAGATAGCGGGGGAGTTTCCTTAGAATATATTGGGAAAAAAGGAAAAAGAGATTTTCAAAGAAAAATGTCTTATGAGACATTGGGTAACAAAGTGCCCCCACACTCACTGGATGCCGAGCAGGCAGTGCTCGGAGCCATGATGACCGATAATTCGATCATCCCGCGATCCATTGAGCTTTTAAATACTGAAAACTTTTACATTGAAAAGCACAAGGCACTTTATGAAGCAATTACAAATCTGTTTTCCAGAAGTATTGAAGTTGATCTGATCACACTATGCAATGAATTAGCTAAGCTGGGAACGCTTGAAACTATTGGCGGGTCTTTCTATCTTTCTGAGCTGATGAGCAATTATCCAACTTCCGTAAACTTTGAAAACCATGTGAAGATCATCCTTGAAAAGCATATCAAACGCAGTTTGATACTTGCCGCAGGCAAAATGCTTGCCAATGGTTATGATGACTCTAAAGATGCGCTGGAAGAAATAGATAATGCACAGCAGGATATATTCAAGATCGCTGAAAAGAGGTTCAGTGCAAGTTTTAAAGAGATCAAAAGATTAGCTCACGAAACTATGGAGATAATACAGGAGCTTAAAGCTACTAAAAACCCTGGTATTACAGGCGTTCCTTCCGGCTTTCGCGAGCTTGATGACAAAACCGGCGGCTTTCAGAATTCTGACCTCATTATCATAGCAGGAAGACCTTCGATGGGGAAAACTGCTTTAGCGTTATCTATGGCTCGTAATGCCGCTGTTGATCATAATATACCAGTAGGGATATTTTCTTTAGAAATGTCTAATACTCAGTTAGTGCTACGCCTTGTTAGTGCCGAAGCCCACGTAAATGCCCAAAAGATCAGAACAGGTATGATATCAAATCAGGATTATGATAAAATCGCTCTGAAAATAGGCAAACTCGCAGATTCGAAAATGTTTATTGACGACAGCCCGGTGCTTTCATTAATTGAGTTAAAAGCAAAATGCAGAAGATTAAAAGCGGAGCATGGCATACGTCTTATTATCATTGACTACTTGCAGCTTATGCATCCCCCCAAAGCAGAAAGCCGCGAGCGAGAAATTTCAATTATTTCCCGATCTTTGAAACAAGTGGCTAAGGAATTGGATATACCTGTTATCGCATTAGCCCAGCTAAATCGTGGTGTGGAAGCCCGTGCCGACAAACGCCCGATGCTTTCAGATCTTAGGGAATCAGGCAGTATTGAGCAGGATGCCGATGTCGTGCTTTTCATTTATCGCCCTGAAGAATATGGTATATTGACTTATGATGATGATAAACAGGACACAAGAGGCACCGCAGAGATTATTATCGGCAAGCAAAGAAACGGGCCTATCGGAAGAGCTCGGCTGGCTTATGTAAGAGATTTTGCTCGATTCGAAAACTTAGCGAGGAATATGGAAGAGCCTCCGGAGATTATCGGACAGTATGATGATTACGATGATGAAGAGCCGTTCTAAGACAATTGTTTATGTGGCGATGTCTTGTAATATAGTATTATTTATTGGGGAACAATCTTTTTGCTGGTATTATAGTAAGTAATTATATGTGCATTATTCTTATATTGACTAATGATGTACTTTGAGTGTATATCTTCTATTGTCATGTCAACTTAATAAACAACAATCAAGAATGATTGTTCTACTTATAATACAATAATTCCTGATTGACTGACAATTAATATTTGATATGACACTATTTACAAAAAATCAAATGAGAATGGATATATTCTGATTTTCCATAAATTACTATAGGTTCACAAATGATACATAATATAACAAAAGCATTTATTCTGGTTTTGGCTTTTGCAATTTGCTCTCAGATATCTTTTTCGCAAAATAAGATGAAAACAGAAGAGATATCATCTCATAAAAACATTAGTTTTGTTGCTGATGCTAAGATGTCCAAGCTCGCCGTACTCTGGACTACAGATAACCGCGAGGTAGCACTCAAGACTGCTTTCGTTTATGTCTATAATGCAAAACGCCTTGGGTGGTGGGATACCATTAATTTCATTATCTGGGGTCCCTCAGCAAAACTGCTTGCTGAAGATAAGGAATTACAGGATTATTTGAAAAAAATGAAAGATGAAGGGGTGATTCTCTTAGCTTGCAGACAATGTGCAGATAGTTACGGAGTATCCGAAAAGTTAGATAGTTTAGGAGTAGAAGTAAAATATATGGGCGAACCATTCACTGATTATATCAAGATGGATTGGAAAGTATTGACTTTCTGATCTGCTATTGTCATGTCAAGGATATAGTAAGCAATCACGGATGAAAGTTCTTCGCGAAATTTCAATTAGTTTGTAGCTTGATATTTCTTGATTGGAAGATAATCTATCTATACTTGATTTGGCACTATATTGTTTCTTCGTATAATCTATAGTAGGTTTCTTCCATCCCTAAGGATTGGTATGTCTTTATGGCTATTTGGTTATCTTTTTCTACGTAAAGACGGAAACCGCAAATATTATCGTGATTTTTTGATTCTGCTTTTATAAAATCATACATTTTTCTGTATATGCCCATTCGCCTGTATTCTTTGGCAACGAAAACGCTTTGTATCCACCAGAAAAATCCGTTTCGCCAATCGCTCCATTCTTTTGTTATCATCAAGGACCCTATCACTTTGGAATTCTTCTCAGCAACGATGTAGAAGCCGTGCTGCCGGTTGTCATAGAGATTCTGAATTCCTGCTCTTAAAGTATCAACATCTAATTGTCTGCCCTCAGTTTCCAAAGCCATAGCATAATTGAAATCTGTAATAACATCTATATCTGATACTTTTGCGTATCTGATAATAATATCCATACTTTCCTCCTGCTGTCATAAAACAAAACTAACAGGTGAAAGACTTGCTCCCACCTGTTAGCATCAAAAATATTCAATTATTATTTTGCTATCGAAACACTTCTGCGTTCGCGAATAACTGTAACTTTAATCTGACCGGGATATTCCAGATCAGCTTCAATTTTCTTAGCAATGTCGTTTGCCATAGTGTCAGCTATAGCGTCAGATACATGCTCCGGCTCAACGATAACGCGTATCTCGCGACCTGCCTGAATGGCGAATGTTTTGGCAACACCTTCGAAACTCTGAGCAAGAGTTTCTAATTTTTCAAGCCGCTTTACGTAATTTTCCAAAGACTCGCGTCTGGCGCCGGGGCGTGCTCCGCTGATACTGTCAGCTGCCTGAACCAAAACAGCATAAGGCGATTCCATTTCAATATCTTCGTGGTGAGCTCCAATAGCATTGGAAACCACACGAGGTTCCTTGAACTTTTTGGCTAACTCGTAACCTATCAAAGCGTGAGGACCGTCAGTATTCTGATCAACGCACTTACCGATGTCGTGTAATATGCCGGCACGCTTAGCCATTATAGGATCAAGATCAAGTTCGGCTGCCATTATCCCGCAGAGCATAGCAACTTCGTGGGAGTGGTTAAGCAGGTTCTGCCCATAACTTGAGCGGTATTTCATTTTTCCGACTAAACGTACAATTTCTTTATGTACGTTATGAACTCCGAGTTCCATCAATTGGCTTTCGCCAACGTGGAAAATCTCATCTTCAAGCTCTTTTTTTGTTTTATTCACAACTTCTTCGATGCGTGCCGGATGAATTCTTCCGTCAGACATCAGGCGTTCTAAGGACATCTTGGCTACTTCTCGTCGGAAAGGATCGAATCCGGAAATAACAACTGCTTCGGGAGTATCGTCGATTATCAGATCAATCCCCGTAGCGGATTCAAATGCGCGTATATTTCTGCCTTCTCGCCCTATAATACGCCCTTTCATCTCGTCATTATCCAAGCTGACCACCGAGACAGTACTTTCTACACTGTGGTCGGAAGCTGTTCTTTGGATTGCTTCGATAACGATGTTCTTAGCTTCTTTGTGAGCTGTAGTTTTGGCATCCTCGCGTATTTGTTTAATAAGTTGAGCGGCGTCGGATTTAGCTTCGTTAAGGAACGAATCAATCAACTCTCTTTTGGCATCTTCTCTGCTGTA
This sequence comes from uncultured Hyphomicrobiales bacterium, assembly GCA_964420565.1. Classification (GTDB taxonomy): domain Bacteria; phylum Bacteroidota; class Ignavibacteria; order Kapaibacteriales; family UBA2268; genus CAYQTZ01. Next base: position 1,827 of record CAYQTZ010000044.1, on the reverse strand, counting down.
TCCACTGATCTGCTCAAGTTTTTGAAACTGTCTTTCCACAAGGTCGTCTATTTCCTTGTAACGCTCCTTGATACTTTTTTCTTTAATACCAAGCTCTTGTTCGTAATGCTGTAACTGATTTTCTTTTTTTGAAATTAAATCCAGTTTTCCGTTAACTGCATCTTCGCGGGATTTCATTTTATTCTGTAAATCCTGCAATTTTGATTTTTTTGATTGAACGTCCTGGTCGAATTCTTGTTTCTTTTTGTACCATTCTTCCTTCACTTCAATCAATTTGTCTTTTTTCAGATGCTGAGCATTCTTTTCAGCATCGCTTAGTATTTGCTTGGCATTTTTCTCGGCTTCCAGAATTCTTGCTGTGCTTAATTTATTTCCTGCAAAATAAGCAATAACGAATCCCACGATAAGCCCAACCAAACTCAATACTACTATCATTAACTCATTCATTTTTTAAACCTCATTTCTTCATGTTGTACATTGTGGTCATGATTCATAATACTGAATCAGACATCGTCATAAATAATAAAAATCAAATTTTTTGGATTTCCTGTTAAAGTTTCACATTTGTTTATGTTTGTCAATTATCATTCTTTTTTATCAGTTATCAGAGAAGAAGATATTTAGACTATCTTCTTATCTGAAAACTGAGAGCTGAGTGATATTCGATATTCTTTTTCACAATCATCTCTGAATCCTCTCTTATCAATGCTTGCATCCCAATCTGTGGGGATAGGGGGAGATTCTATTACAATCAAGCTTTTGCACAGATTTTCAATAGTTGAAAGCAAAAAAATAGCCGTATAAACTATGTCAATAAAACTACGAGTAGGTAAAGAACCCAACTCGACACAGTGGGTAACATCCTGATTATATCATGCTTCCACTGATCCGGTAACCCGGATACTCCTAAGAGTTTGAGGCCTGCAATTTATAACCAGAGAGTATTTCCCTGTAATTATTACTAACGGTTCTTTTTTCTCGTTTAAGTATGACAACGATAGTTTATACGGCTGAAAAAATTTATGTTTTGCTATGTCAAAGAACTTAAGTAGAAGCTAATCAAGACCTTATATATTCATTCTTCTGTTAATAAAATCAGTCATTTTGTTTATCTCACTAATAACAAACCTTTCGTTAATCTCTTGCTTTTCAATAGCTTTAGTGGACTTTTCAGCCACATTGAGAGCTGCAAGAGTTGTTATAGTTATCGAGCTTTCGTCTTTATATATATTTCCAATTTCATCTATTTGCCTGTTTAATTCATCGGCAGTTTTTTTAATAAAAGCTTCATTATCACCTCGCAGAGAATACTCTCTGCCGCCTATAACTATTCTAACTGGTTTTGCCATTTTCAACTTTCGTTGTCATTTCTCTTTGTAAAGATTAAATTATCAACTTTTTATTGTAGTAATTCTTTTCTTAAATATATATTAAATAAAATTAACAAACAAATACAAATTTAGCTCATGCTATTTATTAAGCATCATCTCAATTTGTGGTAAGTGCTTTTCTATCTTGCTAAGTAAGGTTTCTTTCCTATGATCAATTTCGCATTGCCTTTGTTCAAGAATTTTTATCTTCTGGTTTAAATCGCTGATAATGTTCTTATTAGCAAGGATTTCTTCTTCTTTTTGTTTCAAACTATGGCGTAAAGACGCTAAGAGCTTAGTCAGAGATTCAATTTTATTATTGTTTCTGTCGGATAATTCTTTATAGGAATCAATTTCATTGCTCAAGTTCCAGATTTCGCTATCTTTTTCTTCGTATTGCTTTTTTGACTTTTGTAATAAATCAGCATATTCTTTGCATTTATTCTTATACTCAGTC
>CAYQTZ010000043.1:0-12771 GCA_964420565.1 uncultured Hyphomicrobiales bacterium | reverse complement strand
ACCAAAAGTGCATCACTGCCTTTTAAGTTGTTTATATATTTTTTCCCATTACTTGGGATTGGTTATTGGTAGAGATTTTTAGAATATCGGATAGGGTTTTTTGATTTACCTTCATGGGAAAGGTATGTCAAAAAGTCCTTCTTTTTTTCTTTATATATAATAAAATGTTTCTCGGAAATCGGAGGTTAATGTGGAACAAGCTGTCGGCACCGAATATACTAACTATAAATCTGAAAAGGGTCTGGTCAGATTACGCCAACGAATAAATTTTGGCAGAAGAAGCAAAGCAGATGAGTATCCTGATCTGCTTAGTGTACAGATCAATGCATACAAAGATTTCCTGCAGGAAGAGATCGAACCCTCCAAAAGAGCTGTGAAAGGGTTGCAGGCATCCTTCGTTTCAAATTTTCCAATTGAGGACGCTTCAGCTGTGTATCAGCTTGAATTTCTGGAATATGGACTCGATAAATCAAAATATAATGAAAAGGAATGCCGCGAGCGAGAACTTACTTTCTCAAAGCCTCTAAAAGCTAAGCTGCGTTTATCCAGCAAAGCTGATAAAAATTCTGAAGATTATATAGAATCCGTCGAGCAGGAAGTATATCTTGGTAATATACCTGCGATGACTCCGAGAGGTACATTTATAATAAATGGTGCCGAGCGAGTTATTGTTACTCAGCTCCACCGCTCGCCAGGCGTTTTCTTTGATGATGCTATTCATCCCAACGGCACACGAATATATACCGCAAGGATCATACCATTCCGTGGATCATGGGTCGAATTTACTACAGATATTCACGATGTAATGTATGCCTATATTGACAGGAAAAAGAAATTCCCTGTAACTACTTTACTTCGCGCTTTAGGTTATTCTTCAGATGAAGAAGTGTTGAATCTTTTTGGCCTTGCCATTGATATCAAACCTGAAGATGTAAACGAAGAGGTATTAGGCAGAAGAATTGCCTCAGACGTTATTGATATGTCCACTGGTGAGATAATTGCCACAAGGGATATGATAATAAATGAAGACCTTTTAGAAAGAATGGGCAAAGCAGAGCTTATGTCTGTTCGTGTTTTTGAATATACTGAGCCAACCGATGAGCCGGTAATTGCAAAAACTTTGACCAAAGATACTTCACGCACACGTGAAGATGCCTTAGAAGCTATCTACAGACAGCTTCGCTCCAGCGAACCACCTGATGTGGAAACAGCAGAAGCATTGCTCGAAAAACTTTTCTTTAATCCAAAAAGATACGACCTGGGTATAGTCGGGAGGTTTAGAATAAACGAAAAACTCGGACTTAAGATACCTATGGAAACTACTACATTAGAAGTAGAAGATATTGTATCAATAATTAAACATTTGATAAAACTACACGATGAAAAGCATACTGGTGACGATATTGACCACTTGGGCAACCGCCGTGTAAGAACAGTTGGCGAGCAGCTCTTTACCCAGTTCAATGTAGGTCTTGCACGTATGGCTCGTACAATTCGCGAGCGATTAAGTATTCACGACACAGAAAATCTGACACCCTCAGATCTGGTAAATGCCAGAACTATAAGCTCGGTAATAAACCAATTCTTTGGCACTAATCAGCTATCTCAGTTTATGGATCAAACTAATCCATTAGCTGAGCTAACGCACAAACGAAGAACATCTGCGTTAGGTCCAGGCGGTCTGACCAGAGAGAGAGCGGGCTTCGAAGTTAGAGACGTTCACTATACACACTATGGACGGCTTTGCCCGATTGAAACGCCTGAAGGTCCAAATATCGGATTAATATCATCACTTGCTATTCACGCAAGGATCAATCATCTTGGGTTTATCGAAACTCCATATAGAAAAGTTGAAAACGGCATAGTACTTCAAGGCGAAGAAAATGTAACATACCTTACAGCCGAAAAAGAGGATGCTTTTACTATAGCACCATCATCGGCAGAGCTTGATGAAAATAACAGAATAATGGAAGAGAAAATTCGCGTCAGGAAAATGGGCGAATATTCTATGGTAGATCCATTAGAAGTAGAGTATATAGATGTTTCTACCGATCAGATCACCAGCGCCGCTGCAGCACTGATCCCATTCTTAGAGCATGATGACGCTAACCGCGCCCTGATGGGTTCGAATATGCAGAGACAGGCAGTGCCTTTGCTTAGACCAAATGCTCCGATAGTAGGTACAGGTATGGAAGCACGTGTGGCAAAAGATTCCCGCACACTTTTACTTGCCGAAGGCGATGGAGTGGTGGAATACGTAAGTGCCGATAAGATCAGAGTTCGATATTATGATACACGAAACGATAGAGAAAAATATACTATATTTTCAACAAAAGATGTGATAGAGTATCCAATCCTTAAGTTTTTCAGAACTAATCAGGATACTTGCATTAATCAAAAACCTATTGTAAAAGTAGGGCAAAAAGTAGTAAAAGATATGCCTTTGGCGGATGGCGCCTCCACTGAAATGGGCGAACTTGCCATGGGGCAGAATATATTATGTGCTTTTATGCCTTGGCGTGGGTATAACTTCGAGGATGCTATTATACTTTCAGAACGTCTCGTGGCAGAAGATGTTTTCACATCAGTACATATCGAAGAGTTTACTTTGCAGGTACGTGATACAAAACGCGGCGAAGAAGAGTTTACACGCGAAATACCAAACGTAAGCGAAGAAGCCACTAAAGATCTGGATGAAAGCGGTGTCGTAAGGATTGGAGCTAAAGTCGGGGAAGGCGATATACTTATTGGAAAGATCACTCCCAAAGGCGAAACAGATCCAACTCCCGAAGAGAAACTTTTACGTGCAATATTTGGCGATAAAGCCGGCGACGTTAAGGATGTCTCTCTAAAAGCTACACCCGGACTTAAAGGCGTTGTGATCAACACAAAACTGTTCACCCGCAAGCTGATGACCATTGATAAAGAAAGCAAGCAGGAAGAGAAACGCCGCCAGGATATGCTAAACAAGCAAGAGCAAAAATTCTTGAAGGAACACGACAAAGAATTTATCAAACGCTTTTCACAATTACTTGACGGCGAAAAAATATTTGGATTAAAACTAACAAATGAAACAACAATATTCCGTAGCGGAGATAAAGTTACTTCGGAAGCAGTTGTAGATAAATACAACGCAGGAGATCTGAAGCCAAATCTGATTGACTATAGCTCTCCAATAATAGATAATGATGAAAAACAGGCAATACTGGTAGAGATGCTTAACAACTATATGTTCTTACGTAATGATGTAATAGCAGATTTCAAAGCTGAGAAGAACAAAATAGCTTCAGGCGATGAATTACAGCCAGGTATCCTGCAAATGGCAAAAGTTTATGTAGCAAAAAAACGTAAACTGCAGGTTGGCGATAAGATGGCCGGCAGACACGGTAACAAAGGTATAGTTTCTAAGATCGTTCCGGTCGAGGATATGCCTTTCCTACCTGACGGAACACCTGTTGATATCGTACTGAATCCGCTTGGTGTGCCATCACGTATGAATTTGGGGCAGCTTTACGAAACAGCTTTAGGCTGGGCAGGCGAAAAGCTGGGCAAACATTTTGCAACCCCGATCTTTGATGGAGCGTCGTGGGATGTGGTTTGTGATTATTTAGAAAAAGCCGGATTACCAAGAACAGGTAAAACTGTATTATATGATGGCAGAACGGGCGAGAGCTTTTCAGAGGAAGTTACTGTTGGATATATTTATATGCTCAAATTAGCCCACTTGGTAGAAGATAAAATACACGCCCGGTCTATTGGCCCATACTCGCTGATTACCCAGCAACCACTTGGCGGAAAAGCTCAATTTGGTGGGCAGAGACTTGGCGAGATGGAAGTCTGGGCTTTGGAAGCATACGGCGCTGCTCATACATTGCAGGAAATGCTAACAGTCAAATCTGATGATGTGCAGGGTAGAGCAAAAATGTATGAAACAATAGTAAAAGGCGAGAATATGCCTAATCCAAATATACCCGAATCATTCAATGTTTTAGTAAGAGAGCTTCAGGGCTTATGCTTAGACATTGAAATAGAATAAATGAAAGTATTTAATATTAATAGATTGGAGCGGATTACATGCAATCAAAATCAATACCGAGAGCGGGATTCTCGAAAATAGCGATTAAAATAGCATCACCTGATGATATTTTAAACCGTTCCCATGGTGAGGTTACAAAACCTGAGACCATTAATTACAGATCGTTCAGACCGGAAAAGGATGGACTCTTTTGTGAAAAGATATTCGGACCGATACGCGATTGGGAATGTGCATGTGGAAAATATAAAAGAATCAGGTATAAGGGGATTGTCTGCGACCGCTGTGGTGTGGAAGTTACTCAGAAATCGGTAAGACGTGAGCGTATGGGGCATATTATGCTGTCTGTTCCCGTAGTGCACATCTGGTTTATGCGTACTTTGCCCAGCAAGATAAGCCACATACTTGGAATGCCAGCTAAGGACGTGGAACGCATTGTTTATTATGAATCATACATTGTAATTCAACCCGGCAGCACGGGGCTGCAAAAAAAAGACCTGCTTACCGAAGAGCAATACCTTGATGTAGTAAGCGGTGTTCCTGATGAAGAGTTTGAATTAGATGATGATGATCCTAATAAATTCATTGCACTGATAGGTGGCGAGGCAATCAAAGAACTTTTAAAAAGAGTTGACCCCGAATATCTATACTATGAACTAAAAGAAAAACTTAAAACTGAGAATTCACAGCAAAAGAAAGCAGATCTGCTGAAACGGCTTAGAATTATCGGATCTTTCCTTACCGACGACCCGTCGCGAATACAGAATAGACCCGAGTGGATGGTGCTGGATGTCGTTCCAGTTACTCCACCTGACCTGCGCCCTTTGGTTCCGCTTGAGGGTGGGCGTTTCGCCACATCAGATCTAAATGATCTTTATCGCAGAGTGATAATTAGAAATAATAGACTAAAAAGATTAATTGATATAAAAGCACCTGAAGTTATTCTGCGTAACGAAAAAAGAATGCTACAGGAATCCGTAGATGCACTTTTTGATAATAGCCGCAGAGCTGTAAGAAGTGAATCCCAGCGGGCATTGAAATCTTTAGCTGATACATTAAAAGGCAAGACAGGTAGGTTCCGCCAGAACTTGCTCGGTAAGCGTGTTGACTATTCCGGTAGATCGGTTATCGTCGTTGGCCCTGAGCTGAAACTCTCAGAGTGCGGCTTGCCGAAAGATATGGCTGTCGAGCTGTTTAAACCATTTATCATCAGAAAACTAATAGAACGCGGGCACGTGAAAACCGTAAAAAGTGCTAAGAAAATGGTGGAACGCAAGACTAATGAAGTCTGGGATATACTGGAGAAAGTGATCGAAGGGCACCCGGTTATGCTTAACCGCGCTCCAACGCTGCACCGCTTGGGTATTCAGGCATTCCAGCCAAAATTGATTGAGGGTAAAGCTATTCAGCTTCATCCTTTGGTATGTACTGCTTTTAACGCTGACTTTGATGGCGACCAGATGGCAGTGCATCTTCCGCTAAGCTACGAAGCACAGTTAGAAGCATTATTGCTTATCTTAGCTCCACATAATATTATGCATACTCAAAATGGCGACCCGATTGCCGTGCCTTCGCAGGATATGGTTCTTGGCGTTTACTTCCTTACGAAACTAAAACGCGGAGTATTGGGCGAAAACAAAGTCTTTGCTTCTGCTGAAGAAGTAATTATCGCCTATGATGCGGCTAAGGTCAGTATCCATGCCAGAATCAAAGTTCGACTGAAAGGTGAAATGATAGAAACCACAGTGGGGAGAATACTATTTAACCAGATAGTACCCTCAGAAATTGGCTATCTAAATGAACTATTGACCAAGAAGAGATTGAGACAGATAATCGGTATTTGCTTCAGGAGTGTTGGCTTGGCAAGAACAGTGGAATTCCTTGACGCGTTGAAAGATATTGGTTTCACTTATGCTACTAAAGGCGGCTTGTCGGTAAGTATTGCTGATGTTTTGATCCCGATGAAAAAAGAAGAAATTATTGCATCTGCTCAAATCAAGATAGATGAAATTGAATTTGCCTATCTTAATGGTGTTATAAGCAGCGGCGAAAGATATAACAAAATTATTGATACATGGTCAACAGCTACTAACAGAGTAGCTGATAAATTATATAATGAACTGTCGCGCGCCGAGCAGGGCTTCAATACATTCTGGATGATGCTTGATTCGCAGGCGAGAGGCTCTAAGGAACAGATACGCCAGTTAGCAGGTATGCGTGGATTGATGGCAAAACCTAAAAAATCTCTCTCTGGCTCTACCGGTGAATTGATCGAGAACCCGATCATCTCTAACTTTAAAGAAGGGCTTTCGATCCTTGAATACTTTATCTCTACCCACGGCGCTCGAAAAGGTTTGGCTGATACAGCTCTTAAAACTGCTGATGCCGGCTACCTTACCAGACGTTTGCATGATGTTGCTCAGGATGTTATCATCTCCGGGCAGGATTGCGGCACTATACGCGGCGTAGAAATGACTGCGCTGAAAGATGGCGAAGAGGTCAAAGAGCCGCTTTATGAAAGGATCCTTGGCAGAGTAGTTCTAATGGATGTTAGAGATCCACTAAATGATGAATTGATTGCTAATGCCGGCGATGTAGTAAACGAAAAAATTGCACAGGATATAGAGAAATCCTCTATCGAAAGCGTTGTTATTCGCTCAGTGCTTACATGCGAGTCCAGACGCGGTGTCTGTGCCAAATGTTACGGAAGAAATCTGGCAACAGCCAAAATTGTTGACGTAGGCGAAGCCGTTGGAACAATTGCTTCGCAGTCAATTGGCGAGCCAGGTACGCAGCTTACCTTACGTACGTTCCACACTGGTGGTACTGCTTTGTTAGTTGCTTCGCAGACATCAGTAGTAGCGAAATTCAATGGTGTAATCCAATTCGAAAATATTCGCCAGGTAAGTTACGAAGGCGACGAAGATATGGTGTACGTAGCAGTAAGCCGTAGTGGTATCATTCATATCGTTGACCCCGACAGTAACCGTACTTTAACTAAATATGACGTAACTTACGGAGCTGACCTGAAAGTACAGGATGGTGATCTGGTCAAAAAAGGACAGATGATATACGAATGGGATCCCTATAATACAACTATTATCACTGAAGTACAGGGTAAGGTAAAATATCATGACCTACAGCCAAACGTTACCTATCGAGAGGTAAACGACGAGCAGACAGGACACATAACAAAAGTTGTTGTAGATTCGCGTGACAGGACTAAATCTCCTATTATCGAAATCGTGGATGACGACGGCGAAGTATTGAAGATATATAATATACCGACCAAAGCCCAGCTTCGTGTAGATGATAACGAAGTGGTAGGAATTGGTACTCCATTGGTCAAGATACCAAGAGATCTCGGTCGTATGCGTGATATTACGGGTGGTCTGCCGAGAGTTACGGAACTTTTCGAGGCAAGATCGCCACAGAACCCGGCTGTAGTCTCCGAAATTGATGGTATTATTTCTTTCGAGAAGCAAAAACGCGGACAAAGAACTATCATAGTAACATCTCTTGACGGCAAAACAAAAATGGAATATAATGTGCAGGTGGGTAAATATATTTTAGTGCAGGAAGAAGACTTCGTTCGCGCAGGCGACAGATTGACAGAAGGTTCTATCAATCCTCACGATATATTAAGGATCAAAGGCGCCAACGCTGTGCAGGAATACCTCGTAAATGAAATACAGGAAGTATATCGTATGCAAGGTGTTAAGATCAATGATAAACATATAGAGGTAATTGTTCGCCAGATGCTGCAGAAAGTAAGAGTAGTCGAATCAGGCGATTCATCTTTCTTAGAAAATGATCAGGTAGATAAGATCAGATTCACTGATGAAAACGAGAGATTGAAGAAGAATGTGGTAATTACTGATTCAGGCGAATCTAAGCTAAAATTGAAAAAATTAGTAACTCGCAAAAAGATGAGGGAAATAAACAACGATCTGAAACGCAAAATGATGACACAGGCAGCTTTCAGACCTGCTGAACCTGTAATAGCCGAGCCGCTATTACTGGGTATTACCCAGGCATCGCTTTCTACGGAAAGCTGGCTTTCTGCCGCTTCATTCCAGGAGACCACGAGAGTGCTTTCCGAAGCTTCGGTAGCCGCCAAAGTGGATCACCTGATGGGATTGAAGGAAAATATCATATTAGGCCAGTTGATACCAGCAGGAACAGGGCTTAGACACTACCAGCAGATGAATATTGCAAGCGATATTGGCAACATTTTTGGTAGAAAAGAAGCCGTTTCGACTGATGAAATTACTCAGGAGGTTGAGGTAATCCCTCAAAGCGCCAGAGATATAACTAAGATACCTTTATAACAGTGGAAACAACATTAATATATATAGAACGAAGCCGCTTTGATTCTCGGGGCGGCTTTTTTCATTGAATTGTTAAAATTTAGTAAATATTTGACAATTTTTATTCAAAGTTTAAATATGATGATTAACTATTAGATTCAAAAAAAAAATGGAAAAGATCAAAAACACAAGAAATATTGGCATTGCTGCCCACATTGACTCAGGTAAAACAACACTTACCGAAAGAGTCTTATTTTACACAGGTAAAATATATCAGATGCACGAAGTCCGCGAAAAAAGCGGCTCAGGCCCAACCATGGACTCTATGGATCTGGAACGTGAAAAAGGTATCACAATCCAGTCTGCCGCTACATATTGCAACTGGAAAGATTATAACATTAATATTATAGATACTCCAGGTCATATTGATTTTACTGTAGAAGTAGAGCGAGCGCTGAGAGTATTGGACGGCACAGTGCTTGTGCTGTGCGGAGTGGCTGGAGTGCAGAGCCAGACTATAACTGTTGACCGCCAGATGCGCCGCTACAACGTGCCTAGATTAGTTTTTATCAATAAGGTGGACCGCTCCGGAGCTAACCCAGACAAAGTAGTTCAGCAGCTCAGGGAAAAGCTGAATCTAAAGCCCGTGCTGATGACTATGCCTATAGGTTTGGAAGATAACTTCTCAGGCGTAGTAGATCTGCTGAAGATGAAAGCTATCTATTTCGAAGGCGATATGGGCGAAAAAGTAGTTGAAAAAGATATCCCCGCATCACTGATGGAAGAAGCCGCAACGAGACGGCTTGAGATAGTAGAAACACTTTCTGATTTTGATGATAATATAGCAGAGAAATTCCTGTCTGACCAGATGGTATCGACCCAAGAGATGATGCCCGTTATCAGAAAACAAACAATTAATTTGCGTATTGCTCCGGTATATATAGGTACAGCTAAGCGAAACATGGGTATTCAGACAATGCTTGATGGCATTGGAGATTTTTTGCCAAGTCCTTATGATATTGATAATACAGCTTTAGATTTAGACGATAACGAAAATTCCATAAGCCTCATAACTGACATTGATAAACCATTCGTTGGGTTAGCCTTCAAACTCGAAGACGGACAGTTCGGACAGCTTACTTATATGAGGATATATCAGGGAACAGTCAAAAAAGGTGATTTCATAATAAATATCCGCGACAGGAAAAAAATTAAGATACCACGCTTAATACGTATGCACGCCAACGAAATGCACGATATACAGCAAGCAAGCGCCGGCGACATAGTAGCTATGTTCGGTATAGATTGCTCCAGCGGAGATACCTTTACAGATGGCTCAGTGAATTACTCACTAAGCTCAATGTTCGTTCCCGAACCCGTAATGGAGTTAGCCGTTAAGCCCAAAGAAAGAGCCAAACAGGTGAATTTTTCGAAAGCCTTGAACCGCTTTCAGAAAGAAGACCCTACGTTCAGAATAAAACGCGATGAAGAAAGCGGCGAGACATTGATCAGAGGAATGGGCGAACTCCATTTGGAGATATATTTAGAAAGAATAAAAAGAGAATATAATTGCGAAGTGGATGTAGGGAAACCAAAAGTAGCATATCGTGAAGCTATCACCAGGAGATTTGATTTCAACTATACACATAAAAAACAAACAGGTGGTTCGGGACAGTTCGCCAGAGTAGCAGGATTTGTAGAGCCTATACCAGCCGAAGAAAACACAGATTATGAATTTGTAGATAAAATAGTTGGCGGAGCAATCAACAGAGAGTATATTCCCGCTTGCGACAAAGGATTTCAGGAACAAATACACGAAGGCGTATTAATAGACCAGCCTGTAGTAAATATTCGTGTTTGTATCAATGATGGAGCAACTCACGCAGTTGACTCCTCAGAAATGGCATTCAAGACAGCTTCAAAAGCGGCACTACGAGAGGTTCTAAGGAAAGCAGACCCAATAATACTCGAGCCAATAATGAAATTAGAAACATCAGTTCCGGATGAATATCAGGGATTAGCTATCGGTCAGATCAACCAGAGGCGCGGTGTAATCATAAATAATATAATGGATAGCGGCTATGTGGTCGTAGAAGCAGAAGTACCATTAAGCGAAATGTTCGGATACACAACAGCTTTGCGAGGATCAACACAGGGTAAAGGCGAATTTACTATGGAATTTTTAAAATATTCACCTGTACCGAAAGCAATTCAGGAAGAAATAATCGAAGAATTTAAGAAAAGTAAAGAAGAATAATGAATAAATGATAAATATTTGCAAAATATTTAAAAAATAATTTTGTTTTTATCTAAAGGTTGTTTATTTTTGTAAGCTCTCTAAGATTGAGAGCTTTATTTTTTTAAGACAGTTATTGAAGGAGAATTTTGTGCCAACGTTAAGTCAGTTGATTAGGAAGCCACGGAAAAAGATCAAAGTGAAAAGTAAATCACCGGCATTGGCTTCATGCCCTCAAAGGCGTGGAGTATGCACCCGTGTATATACAACTACACCGAAGAAGCCGAATTCAGCTTTGCGTAAAGTAGCCCGTGTGCGATTGACTTCAGGATTTGAAGTAACATCATACATACCAGGCGAGGGGCACAACCTTCAGGAGCACTCCATCGTATATATTCGCGGTGGCAGAGTGAAAGACCTGCCAGGAGTCCGCTACCACGTAATACGTGGTACTGCTGATACTCAGGGCGTAGAGGGTCGCAATCAGGGCAGATCCAAATATGGATCAAAAAGGCCTAAGAAATAAATTGAAAATGATTTATTAACTTTATTAATAGATTTAAAAATGAGAAAAAGAAGAGCTGAGAAAAGACGTTTGGATCCGGATCCTAAGTATAAAGATATTATTGTATCAAGGTTAGTCAATAATATAATGCTTGACGGAAAAAAGAATACAGCAAGAAGGATTGTTTATGATGCTTTCGATATAATAGAAAACAGAACCAAACAGCCTCCGATTGAAGTATTTAAAAAAGCATTGTCAAATGTAGCTCCGGTTTTGGAAGTCAGATCCCGCCGTGTTGGCGGTGCTACCTACCAAGTGCCTGTAGATGTGCGCGAGGATAGAAGAATAGCATTGGCATTGCGATGGATAAAGACATATTCAAAATCCAGACGCGATAAAACAATGGCTATGAGACTTGCTGCCGAGCTAATAGCAGCATCAAACAGCGAGGGCTCTTCCGTAAAAAAACGAGACGACACACATAGAATGGCAGAAGCCAACAAAGCTTTCGCACATTTTAAATGGTAATAAATTTTTGTTCTTTGTAAATTGGATTGCTGAATAGATCATGCCACGCACAGTTGACATAGATAAAGTCCGTAATATAGGCATAATGGCCCATATTGATGCGGGTAAAACCACGACAACAGAAAGAATGTTGTTTTATTCCGGTTATCTTCACAGAATAGGTGAAGTTGACGATGGAACTGCTTTTATGGATTTCATGGAGCAGGAAAGGGAACGTGGAATAACAATTATGTCTGCTGCTACAACAAGCGTATGGCGAGATCATCAGATTAATATAATCGATACACCCGGGCATGTTGATTTTACTGCGGAAGTTCAACGCTCATTGAGAGTGCTGGATGGAGCAATAGCTGTTTTTTGCGGCGTGGGAGGCGTAGAACCCCAATCAGAAGCAGTGTGGCGACAAGCGGATATGTACAATGTACCTCGAATAGCTTATGTAAATAAGATGGACCGACTTGGAGCTGACTTCTTTAATGTACTGAAAATGATCAGGGAAAAATTCAATGCCAGACCCGTCCCGATTCAGATGCCGATTGGAGCTGAAGATACATTCAAAGGAATTATTGATCTGCTGAGTATGAAAGCCCTTTATTTCGATCCCGATACACAGGGCTTTGATTTCGAAGAAGCAGATATTCCCGAAGAATTATTAGAAAAAGCCGAAAAGCTTAGGTCTGAAATGGTAGAAAGTGCTGCAGAAACAGATGATGAATTGCTCACCAAGTATCTTGATAACGGTGAATTAACAAAGGAAGATATAATTAAGGGTTTACGAAACGGTGTACTAGCCTTAGAATTCATACCGGTACTAACCGGATCATCATTGAAGAATATAGGCGTTCAACCGCTGCTCGATGCAATTGTGGATTTTTTACCATCACCACTAGAGGTGAAATACTTTGATGGTTTCGACCCGGAAAATCACGAAAAACATATTAAACGTGAACCATCCGACGATGAGCCGTTCTCATCACTTGCTTTCAAAGTTCTTACTGATCCATTTGTAGGCAGATTGACTTTTATCAGAATATATTCCGGCAGTATAAAATTAGGACAATCAGTTCTGAATCCTGCTGAGAAGAAAAAAGAAAAAGTGCAGAAGATCCTTAAGATGTATGCCAATAAAAGAGTTGAAGTTCAAGAAGCTTTTACCGGA
>CAYQTZ010000042.1:0-12909 GCA_964420565.1 uncultured Hyphomicrobiales bacterium | reverse complement strand
ATTTGGAAACTGCTACAGGCAGGCATTTGATGTCAACGAACTATCTTAATATAGTTTCATATCCAAGAGGTAAAAAGATTTTCAAAGGATACGCCGAGGAGACATATTCTGATTATGTTGACTACGTTTATCAGGGTGCTTATCATTGGGATGGTAATCAAGACTGCTCGTTTTCTGTTAAATCTGCTTATGACAACAATTATCTTTATTTTGTTATCACAGTTTTCGATCAAAGCATAATTGCTCACAATTACGAGTATTATCCTGCCGACAACGTTGAATTGTGGTTCGATATTAATTATGTAGGCAAGGAGCATAATAGACTAATGGATACTTCCAAAAAGGAAATATCTTACAGATCAAATGCAGAATTGGGGATATTCAATTTCGTTGTATATCCAGGCGATTTCTATGAACGCAGAGCTTATGTAAAAGAAATATGTTCAACAGATGACTTTTATTTTTTCCAGCAAGATGCAGTAGAAAGCATCAAGGTCGTATCTTCTTTGATGGAAGACAGCTATCA
This sequence comes from uncultured Hyphomicrobiales bacterium, assembly GCA_964420565.1. Lineage (GTDB taxonomy): Bacteria > Bacteroidota > Ignavibacteria > Kapaibacteriales > UBA2268 > CAYQTZ01. The sequence goes on along the minus strand of CAYQTZ010000042.1, from coordinate 12,383 downwards.
ATTGAAAATACGAATACCATTTCTGCTTTTTGGCTTTAATGAATCTCCAGTTAAAGATAGTATGATAACAGAATTAGGCTGCACTATCATAGTAAACGACATTGATAACGAATACAGACCTGAAGAAAAAACAATAATAGCAACCTCGAATTTCAATCACAATAATCCATCCACTTATGGCTCACTTCTGCTGATACCCAAGGATCACTGGTACGGAGAAGCTACAAATATTTACAGCAAATATATTTTAAAACATCTAAAAGATTTAGGATTCTAATATATGAAAAAGATTCCTCAAATGAGAGTACTGATAGTTCCATTTCAAAGATTCTTTCAATTGGAAGCTTCCGGTAGTATATTACTGCTACTTACAGCTTTAGCGGCTATAATATGGGCTAACACACCATATTCACAATCGTATTTCGATCTGTGGCAGCACCACTTATCCTTGGGAGTAGCAGATTTTGAGCTTTCCAAACCTATATTCCTTTGGATAAATGATGGATTAATGGCAGTATTTTTCTTTGTAATAGGGCTTGAGATCAAGCGTGAAATACTCGGAGGTGAATTATCCTCACCCAAAAAGGCATCGCTTCCTTTCTTTGCTGCAATTGGAGGAATATTTGTACCTTTAGCAATTTTTTTAATTCTTAATTCAGACAAGCCCGGCGAGGAAGGTTGGGGAATTCCAATGGCAACCGATATTGCCTTTTCCTTGGGTATATTAAAACTTCTTGGCAATCGGGTTCCTTTAGGATTAAAAATATTCCTCACTACATTTGCTATTATTGATGATATCGGAGCCGTACTGGTAATTTGAATATTTTACACTACTAATGTAGTCTGGCTTTATATAGTAATTGCAATAGCACTGCTATTCATACTAATGTTAGTGAACAAATTACAAATAGATTTTCAGATCATATATCTATTGATCGGATCAGTGATTTGGTATCTGTTTCTAAAATCAGGCATTCATCCGACTATAGCTGGCGTATTAGTTGCATTTACCATACCTGCTAACAAATTGATAGACCCTTATAAATTCTCTGAAAGATTCAAGGTACTGATAAGCGAATTCAGAAGTAGCAGCTTCGACCGAAGATTCCTGACAAATACACAATTAAACGCCACTGATGAAGCTGTAGCGATCACTTATAAAATGCAGCCTTTGCTTCAAAGATTAGAACACCGTCTGCACGGTTGGGTTGCTTTCTTTATAATGCCTGTGTTTGCCCTTGCTAACGCCGGAGTCAGCTTAACTAAAGCAGATGGATCATTCATAGGATTCGGCTCACTATCAGTTAACATTGCACTTTCATTATTCTTTGGAAAAATAATAGGTATTACATTTTTTAGCTGGCTTTCTGTAAAAACAAAAATCGCCGTAATGCCAACCAATACTAATATGGCTTTGATATTCGGAGCTGGGATTGTTGGAGCTATTGGCTTTACAATGGCATTATTCATCAATAATCTGGCTTATACTGATATTGCTTTGATCAATGATGCAAAAATTGGCATAATTGCAGGATCGTTGGTCGCAGGAGTTCTTGGATATATAGTTCTAAGGATGTTTTTACCCAAAGAAAATGATAAAATAGCAGATTCAGTAAATAATTATGTTTAATAAGTAAGAATTTTTTTTTATCTTTATTCAGATTGACTATTATCATTAATATTTTTTAATTTATTTATCGGAGAAATACAATATGACAAACGACAAATTCAAAGAAATCATCGATTTCGCCATTAACGAAGAACGCGAAGCGCAAAAATTCTACAAAAAGATGCAGGAAATGACGAAACACGATTGGAGTAAAAAAATCTTCAAAGAACTTGAAGATATGGAAATAGGGCACGAAAACTTATTGAAAAAATACCAAAAAGAAGGTTTTGAAGAATTTGACGCTCCAAAAATTACAGATCTTAAGATCTCAAATTATCTTGCTGATGTAGAAATTCACGAGAATATGTCTTTTCAGGAAATATTAACAGTATCCATGAAAAAAGAAGAAGCGGCGAATAAACTATATAATGATCTTGCTGAAAAAGCCAATAACGAAGCTACAAAAAATCTTTTTTTGAAACTTGCTACTGAAGAAGCTAAACATAAACTACAGTTAGAAACGGTTTATGACAAAGAAATTTTTAAACAAAATTGATAATTTGAGCAATTTCTTAAGTTTTTTTATTTATTTTTAAAAAAATATTGCATATTTCTTTTTTTTTTATAATAATTTTTATTATAATAAAATATTGAATGGGGTAAATAAATTCATTTTGAAAATAATTGTGGAGTGTTTATGCAAAAATATTTACTACTTTTAGTTTTCTCTGTTTTTCTTTTTACATCTTGCGGACCCAGACAACCACAGGGACTTACCTTTGATGTACTAATGAAAGAAGAGGAAGAGGTATTGGAAGTACTTAGAAAGTACAATAACGCTTATGCCAATAAGGACTTTGCCGGATTAGTTGACTTTATGTCTCAGGATGTTAGATTTTTCGGCACCGACTCAGCAGAAGTCATTACTTCAATTGCTGAATATAAAGAAGCTATGGAAAAGCAATGGGAACTTTACGATACTATGAAATACGGAGAGATGGTTGACATATTCGTTGAAATGGACAGAAACGCTACAGTAGCTTCTGTTATCTATGGAGCTCCACTTGAGCTAACCATCGATGACAAGAAAATCAGGTATTTCATGCGGCTGCATCGCACTTTGAGAAAAGAGAACAATCGGTGGCTGATCGTAACAGGCCTGGCGGGTATAGCCAGTACTGATCAATCGACAGGAGATTTGTTGAACCTGATTGAAAATGCAAAAAACGATGTTGATGAACCAACAGAAAAATAGAATTGTGAAATTTAAGATTTATATATTTTAGATATTTTTAAAGAGTGGTGTCAGATAAAATTTCTTACACCACTTTTTTATTATTTTGCTTTCTAATGTCAAGTATAGAATATCAATTAATCAAGGATGATCAGCCTACTGATCAAATGATATTTCGAGTAGAGCAATCATCAGTGATTGTATATAATATGGTTGACATGAGACTACGAAATTTCTGGTTATCCTGAGTTTAGTAATAACTTTTATTCATCCGTAATTCTTTCTAACTCACATCATCAAGCATCTGAGCCAGAATCTTTGTTTTCGTCAGCATAGCATCGTGGCTTGAATCCATCATGTGCAGCTCTGCATTAGATTTCACACCAAAAATCATAGTAAGCTCCATAGGTAATGCCATGTCTTTAGTGCAAATAATATAATCCTTGGGGCATTTAATTTCCTTTGGAGATATAGTTTGCTGCTCTAAATAAATACTAAGAGGTTGTGGCGTCATCTTATTATAGAAGAATCTCGCTTCGTCCTTAGGTAGATCCTGAAAGAAATTATGATATGCCACTTCAAAAGGCAACATAAAAGTGCCATCACCAGATTCCTGAGTTAATTCATAATACTTTGGTCGCCGAGCTTCGGGGATAAGATCAATAGCCCTCTCCCCGACCTCCGTTATTATTGAAGCCAGATATATCACTCTCGAATATTTATCGGGATTTCTAATTATCGCCTGAGGAGCATAAACACCAGCCAAAGAATGCGCCACGAGTATAAGATCATCTTTGCCCATTAATGACACAAAGTTATTAATGGCTTTAACATAAGATTCCATTTTAATATCGCTGCGTGGAGTTTCGTCTCTTCCGTGTCCTGGCAGATCAAAATAATAAGCTTTATGTCCTAATAATACTAATTCCATTTGAAGATCTTCCCAGCACCAACCTCCATGCGAACCGCCGTGTACCAATATAAAAGTTTTACTCATTTTCTATTTATTATTAATATTTAAAAGAAGCTAAGATAAGTTTTTTCTGAAATTTTACCAAATATTTTTAGTATAAAGGTAAAATTCTGAATGTAATGGATCATTACTAAATCTATTTATTTGATTTGCATCAATTATTATATTCATTTCTTAGTGTTGTGTCAAATATTTAGTAAGCAATCCTGGATGATTGTTCTACTCGAAATTACAGTTAGTAAGTAGTGTCATGTCAAATATTAACTGTCAATCAATCAGGAATGAATGATCTACTAAATTTTTGTATTATAAGTAGAACAATCATTCTTGATAGTTGTGTATTAGGTTGACATGACAGTAGGTTAATTATCCTTGATTGACAGATAATCTATACGAGACATTAGTAAAGAATGAAAATATTATTGTTTCCAGTAAATGGAAAATCTGAAATGAATACACATCTTCCAATCTTTGCAGGCAGTCGGAAAATCGAATTATTATTTCTGCTTTTTCTATTATCTTTCATTTCAGCTCTAATTTATTTTTATGGACTTAGAAATTATCCTATTTTTGTACTTTAAAATATTGGTAATATCGGAGAAATCTAATGGATTACTTGAAAAGAACAACAAAGTGCGGTGAGTTAACTGAAATTTTTATAGATAAAGAAGTGGTTCTAAACGGCTGGATAAATATAGTTCGGGATATGGGCGGTTTAATATTTATTGATATTCGAGATCGCTGGGGCTTATCCCAATTAGTAATAGAGCCGGAAAATCAACCCGAGCTGGCTGAAAGAGCAAAGGAGTTGCATCCCGAATATGTCTTATGGGCAAAGGGAAAAGTACGCAAAAGATCAAATCCTAACCCCAAAATACCTACAGGGATGATTGAGCTGTTAATTGAAGATTTTGGTGTTATCAGCAAATCAAAAGTGCCACCTTTTGAAATAGGAGCAGCAGCAAGCGAAGCCAGCGAGGAAAAGCGACTTAGGTACCGCTATCTTGATCTGCGACGCCCTGAGCTGCAGAAACATCTTATCCTAAGAAATCAAGTGTATCAATCCATGCATAGATACTTCGCAAAGAATGACTTCCTTGAAATTGAAACGCCTTCTCTGATGAAATCTACACCTGAAGGTGCGCGAGATTTCTTAGTGCCAAGCCGGATCAATAAAGGCAGATTCTATGCTTTGCCCCAATCACCTCAGCTTTATAAACAAATACTAATGATATCTGGCTTCGAAAAATATGTGCAAATAGTAAAATGTTTCCGAGACGAAGACCTTCGCTCAGACCGTCAGGCAGAGTTTACTCAAATTGATGTGGAGATGTCTTTTGTTGATATGGAAGATGTGATTACTGTAACTGAAGGCTTTATGAAACAATTACTGAAAGACATAAAGAACTTGAACATTAACACTCCATTTCCAAGAATGGACTACCGAACAGCTATGATGAAATATGGCAGTGATAAACCCGATCTAAGATTCGATCTCGAACTCGTTACAATTTCTGACATTGTTAAAGATGTGGATTTCAAAGTTTTTTCTGCTACGTTAGAGAATGGCGGAGAAGTTGCTCTGCTTAACGCAAAAGGATGTGCTGCTTTTTCCAGAAAGAATATTGACGAGCTTACTGAACTCGCCAAAAAATATGGAGCTAAGGGACTCGCCTGGATGAAATTAATTGATGGCAAGGTAAACTCCCCCATCGCCAAATTCTTTTCCGAAGAAAAGATTGATGCTATTAAAGAAATTGCTGATGCTGAGAATGGCGACCTTCTGCTATTTATTGCTGACTCATGGACTACTACTTATACTGTACTGGGAGCTTTGCGACTTCAAATAGCAAAGTTGACCGATTTACTAAAAAATGTAGAAAATGTTCACAAATTCCTCTGGGTAACTGATTTCCCATTATTTGAGTGGAATGAGGAAGATCATCGGCTCGTTGCCATGCACCATCCATTTACTTCACCTAACAAAGACGACTTGCATCTATTAGAAAAGGAACCCGAAAAAGTAAGATCAGTGGCTTATGATATTGTCCTGAACGGAGCAGAGATAGGTGGTGGCAGTATTAGGATACACGATCAGGAATTGCAACAAAAAATGTTCAAAGCTCTTGGCTTAAGCGAAGAAGATGCTCAGGATAAATTCGGCTTTCTGCTTGACGCCTTGCAATACGGGGCACCTCCTCACGGTGGTATTGCTTTTGGTTTGGATAGAATATGTATGCTATTGTCAGGAACTGATAACATTCGCGACGTGATTGCTTTCCCGAAAACAACAAGCGGCCTTTCCCTTATGGATGGTGCACCTGCAAATGTTGATAATAAACAATTAGATGAACTCGGTATAAAGCTGATTGATAAATAGCGTGATAGAAATATTGATTAGAGATATTTTCTGATTTTTTAATATTTTTTATGTATGATTAATGAATTGCAGGAATATGATATGTCCTTACTGTTCTGCATTGATTCAGAATGAAGGAGCTTCGATCTGCTCTGAATGTGGCAATGTAATTGATACAGAAAACGTGAATCACATAAAACATTCATGGGTAATTGTCTATACAACAAATACTTTGATTGATGCTGAAATGTTCAAAGCAAATTTGGAAAGTGCAGGTATTCCAACACAGATATTATCGCAGATAGATTCGACAAGAAATTTTACCCTCGGGGGACTTGCTATTGTAAAGATATTTGTTCCCGAACCGTATTATGATCATGCATTAGAAATAATTAACGAAATCGACAATAATAGTTGAAAATTTCAATTCGAAATATTATTTTTGTCCTTAAAAAAATAATTTGGCTACACAAACATCTATAACTAATAAACGATTTTCAAAATGAAAGGACAAAATAATGGCTGAAATGAATAATGAACTTTTTGATAAAGTCAAATCAATCATCGAAAAAGATATCAAACCTTATATCGAAGCAGACGGCGGCAATATTTACTTGAAGAATGTAGAAGCAGACGGCACTGTATTCGTAGAGCTTGCAGGTGCCTGCGCTGGTTGCCCCGGAGCTACTATGACATTGAAAGGTGGAGTAGAACGTGTACTCAAAGCCAAACTAAATGACGTAAAAGAAGTTAAGCTGGCTTACTGATCAGTATATATCTACAATAAATTTTATGCTAAAGTATGATCATTCATTACTATTGATCATGCTTTTTTTTATTATAGTACAAGTCTCGGGAATAATGACTCCAGACAAACAAGCTAAGACAATTGCAAAAGTCCAAAAATGTTCCCTCCCTTATGTATAAGAGAGGGAATAAAACATTGATATATAATCACATAGAGGATATCCCCCTTCTTCAAAAGGGACTTTAGGGTATTATCTTTGGTATTGCTATGTTCTTAATCTTTGAGTTCTGGAGTCAGTATTTGTTTAATTAAAGGTCAACTATTAGTATTACTTTATTATCTCCGCGCATTACATCAACATATATTCTGTCGCCAGGTACGAATTCCATCATACGATCCATATACTCATAAATATCGGAAACTTTTTTTCCGTTGATTGCAATAATGACATCACCTTTCTTCATACCTGCAATAGCTCCGGGCTTCCCTTTTGTAACTGCAGAAGCACGAAGTCCCTCAATATCTGAATTGGCAAAGTCTGGCATAATGCCGAGTGTAGCTTTTAGATTAGTTCTATGGGACTGTTGCACAGATTTTGGGCCTGCTTCTTTGAATGCAAGTTTTTCTGGCATTTGGGAAAATTCCATAACAATATCAGTTACAATATTTGAAAGAAATTTAATACCCTCGAAATTTAAAAACTCAATATCATCTTCGGGGGTGTGGTAATCGTCATGCACTATGCCGAAAAAGCTGACCACAGAAATATCTTTCCCATAAAAAGAGGCGTGGTCCGTGGGGCCATAACCTTCTGGAGATTCATTTACTTTATAACTTGTATCAGATACGGAGAATACTTTTGTTACTAATTCGGAAAGCCCTTCTGCCGTTCCTGTGCCATAAGCTGTAAGTGCTTTTTTATTGGGGTCTATCCTGCCAATCATATCCAAATTTATCATGAAAATAATATCTTTAATGGGAACCGGAGGATTATCCACAAAGTAATTTGAACCGAGCAACCCCATCTCTTCAGCACCAAAAGCAACGAAGATAATACTTCTTTTCAAAGTGTTTTTGATAGCTGCTAATTTCTCTATGGCCTCGAGTATAGCAGCAACTCCGGATGCATTATCGTCTGCTCCATTATGTACCGCTGTGGTGTCCGGTTTACGGGAACCGCTTTCAGGTCCGCCCATACCGAGATGATCATAATGCGCCCCGATCACTATATATTCTTTACTCATTTCAGGATCGATACCTCTTAGTAAGCCAACCACGTTTTGAGTCTGTGCTTTATGTAATTCTACATCTGCAGAGGCAGAAACTACTATATCTAATGGAAAGCTCATAGGTTTAAAATTCTCTTTTAGGTCTTTCTCAATTTTAGAAACTGTAAGATCCTTTGAAGCAAACATTTTATCGGCAACTTCACGCGTTACACTAATAACTGGGATATCAACTACAGTATGCACACGACTTAGTTTTAGTTCAATTAACTTATCTTTAGAATAAAATGTTTCAGGTGCAACGAACAAAACGCCTTCTGCTCCTTTATCTTTTGCTTTTAGGACTTTGCTCCTCTGGGAACGAAAATTTTCGAAACCACTTTTTCGTTTTTCATATTCGGGATCTCCAAGGAAAATAATCACCCATTTTCCCTTTACGTCAATGCCCTCAAAGTCCTGCCATTTTTTACCAATTTCATCTACGTCTATCCCATAACCAGCAAAAACAACTTCTGCAGTGAGTGAAGCATTGGCAGAATATGACAAAGGTACAAAATCTGTCATTAATTCACCATGAAAACCTGTAAAGTTAAATTTATTATTCTTACCTGTTTTCACGCCTTTTGTAATCTCGAAGTATTGGAAGCCATCGCTTTCCAGCATTTCTAAACCGTTAAGTTTTAGTTGGTTGCGTATATATTCCGCGGCATATCTGTCACCATCGGTTCCGGGCTCGCGTCCCATCAGGGAATCAGCGGCGAGGAATTCTATGTGCTTATATAGCTCTTCAATAGTGATTTCCGGCTCAACATTTATTTCAGATAGCAGTGCATTAGAAAAAAGCAATGCAAAAAGTATAATTCCTATATGTTTCATCATATTTCCAATTATTTTGAATAATTAACCTATAGCAAAATTAAAAATTATTTATATAATAGTCGAATGATCATGGCGAATTATTATATAAAAAAGAATTATTTTACCTTAGAGCATCTTCTAAAGAAGTTTTGGCATCTACGCTTTTATCGCGGTATTTAATAATGATCGGGGAGCTTATAGAAAGTCCGAATTTTTTGCCAAAAGCTGTGTTCAAAGCTCTTGAACCTGGAATAACTACTGCATTCTCAGGTATTTCCAGAGGATTGCCTTTTTCGGCTTTAAGTATTGTTTCATTAATTGTGTCATATACTTTTGTTGATGAAGTAAGAATAACCCCAGAGCCGAGTATAGCTCTTTTGCGGATCATTACCCCTTCGTATATGCCACAATTTCCACCAATAAAGGCATTATCTTCGATTATCACAGGCCTGGCTCCGGGCGGTTCTAAAACTCCACCTACCTGCGAGGCAGCACTTAAGTGAACATTTTTGCCAATCTGGGCGCAAGTGCCTACTAAAGCATGCGAATCTATCATAGTACCTGCGTCCACATAAGCACCAATATTTATATACATAGGTGGCATACAAATCACATTAGAAGCAATGTAAGAACCAGAACGAATCGCAGAACCACCGGGAACAATCCTTACATTGTCAGCAGTCTTGAAATCGTGGAGTGGAAGTGTATCCTTATCAAAGAATTTGAAGCTATGCTCAGGGGATTTATCCTCTAATTTACCATATCGGAATAATAATAATATTCCTTTTTTTACCCATTCATTGACTTTCCACTGGCCGTTAGCCATCTGTTCGGCAGCTCTGATATTTCCTGTATTCAATTCGCTAAGAATTTCGGATAGAATTGGATTAATAATATCCAAACGTTCTTTATTCTCTAAGTGATAATACTTTTCAATATTTTGTTGTAAATTCATATTCATAATAAATCTTTGATTAATTAATAAATTATTTCATGCAAAAGCAAAATTCATAAGCTTATAGACCAGAGATGCTACCGTCATATCTGGATGAGAGATCCCCTGAATAGGTGACAGCTCGACAACATCAAAACCGATAACTTTCTTCCCTGCTTTTCTTATTTCTCTGAAAACATCTAATGTTTCGCTATATAAAAATCCATCTGGCTCTGGAGTACCAGTGGCAGGCATTATTGAAGGATCAAAATAATCTACATCAAATGTAATATAGATATTATCATTTAGCGTATCGCAAACCTGCTTTTGCCAGTTTTTCCCATGTAACCCCTTTCTTATAGCCGAGGCATAAAAAGTATTAGTATTTTTTTCTTTGATGAATTTTGCTTCTTCGATGCATTGGGCTCTGATGCCTATCTGAGTGATCCGTTCAGGAGGGAAAAATTCAGCAACACGAGCCATCACTGACGCATGAGAAAGCGGAGTACCCTCGTATTCATCTCTAAAATCAGAATGAGCATCGAAATGCAGAATACTCATATCAGGATATTTTTCAAAGTACGCTTTTATCGGTGACTGAGAAATTGTATGTTCACCGCCAAGTGTAACCACGAATTTATCTAAATGTAATAGTTCCTTCACTTTTTTATAAATGATATCCAATCCCTCTGCATCTTTCCTGTCTGTAAAATCAAGAGGGGCTAAAGTACTGACACCTACATCAAAGCACAGCTCTCTGTCGAATTCATCATCATAAAATTCTACGTAGTGGCTGGCTTTCAATATTCCATCAGGACCAAGCTTAGTTCCCTCACCATAACTTACGGTATATTCGTATGGAACAGGGAGAATTGCAATCTTAGAATTGATAAGATTGGAGTATTTATCTTCGATAGCGAGAAAATTCTTTTCGATATTAAGTGTTTTCATTGATTTATCCTATCAAAAAATAATAACATATAGAGTACAATCGTTATATACTAAAATAGAGAATTTTTTACTAAAAAACATGAAATTGATAAATGAAAAAAATTTTTATAACTCTGATACTGCTGATAATTCCATTCATTAATTTATTTTCTGATGATGAGTATGAAGCTTATATTCTTGCAAACGAAGGAATTAAACAGATTAACGAAAAGAAGTACAGTGAGGCAATAGAAACTTTCAACAAAGCCATTAACTTGAATTATGGAAATATTGAATTTCACTATGAAAAAGCTTTAGCATTTACTTTAAATAAACAGGGGGACAGCGCCATTGCTGTGCTTGAGGATTTGATCAGATGGGATGAGGCAAGTGATCAAATATATCAGTTACTCGCTACAAATTATACAGCAAGTAAAAAAAGTGAAGATGCTGCAAAATACCTCACGGATGAACCGCTCATCGGAACCACCATTTACATTAAAGCTTCCCGTGGGATCGGCCTTGAAAAAGTGCTGCCGGCACTGCAAACCTGATCATGAATACCTGTTATGCCATCGGAATCATGTCCGGCACCTCCCTTGACGGGACCGACCTGGCATATTGCCATTTTAGTTATGATCAAAACAAATGGGCTTATAAAATCATCAGGGCTGAAACAATTCCATATAACGATAGCTGGAAAAATAAACTTGAGCAGATCAACAAACAAAGTCCCAAACGATTAATCGATGAGCATATCTCATACGGCTATTACCTTGGAGATCAGGTTCTCAATTTCATAAAAAGCTATAAGCTGAAACCCGATCTCATTGCCTCACACGGGCATACCATTTTTCATGATCCGAAAAACAAAATCAATTTCCAGTTGGGAGATGGGCATGCTATTGCAACCACAGCAAAAACCCCGGTGGTCTGGGATTTCCGTTCGATGGACATTCGAAAAGGCGGGCAGGGCGCCCCCCTGGTTCCCATGGGCGATCAATTGCTTTTTCCCGAATACGACTATTGCATGAACCTTGGCGGATTTTCAAATATCTCTTTCAAGCGGGATGGCAAACGACTGGCTTTTGACATTTGTCCGGTAAACATGGTGCTCAATCATCTTGCCAGGGGCCTTGGCAGGGATTTCGATGTAGATGGGATGCTTGCCAGAAAAGGCAGGATAGATCAAGTATTGCTGGAACAATTAAATGCAATCCCGTTTTATAATAGGAAAGGTCCAAAATCACTGGGGAAAGAATGGTTTGAGGAAAACTTTATGCCGTTGGTCCAAAAATCGGACTGTTCTGCAATGACCAAGCTCCGAACAATTTGTGAACACATTGCCATACAGATCGACAAATCAACCCACAACAAACAAAAAGGAAAAATACTTGTAACCGGCGGCGGGGCAAGAAATACTTTCCTTTTGGAACGGATCAGGGCCAACAATGCACATGAGGTAATCATACCTGATGTTTCACTGGTTGATTTCAAGGAAGCTTTGATTTT
>CAYQTZ010000041.1:8659-12958 GCA_964420565.1 uncultured Hyphomicrobiales bacterium | reverse complement strand
GAACACAAGGGGGATCAATTCTTGAGTTTTCAGGGGCTATCACACAGTCTCATAAGCCCCAAATAGATAAAAAAAAGGGGACTATAAAAATAATCCCCATATCTATTGTTTAATTAGTCTTGGCAAAATCGATTGCTATAGGGAAAAGCTCTATTGCCTTAAGCATTTGTTTATCCATTTGATAAAACACTTCGAGGTATTTCTCTCTGCCCCAAACAGAACGTGCAATATTTGCTTTTAAAGACTTTTTAAGGAAATCTTTGTCTATTTGATACATATCCTCTTCCCATTCAATCTCTTTGTCTAATACAAGCTGTTTGAAATCTTCCATTGCTTCATCAGAAATTTCGTAATTACGATAGAAATCTAACCACTGATCTTCGTATTTGTTGATTATGAATTTGCCATCACTTTTCAGATACTTATCTGTAAAATCAAAGAAGAGATTTCTTGAACGAATTTTAGCACTGAATTTTGTTATCGTGTCATGCTTCACGATAAAATCGGGAGTAACGCCTCCCCCGCCAAATACTACTCGGCCGTTCTTGGTTTTATATATTGGAAGAGCTTCTACGTCAATGGTGTCTTTTTTGTCTTCAGCTTCCAAATTAGCAGCGTGCACTTGGTCTTTTATCTTTTCGATTGCGCTGTCTAAGTAGTTGCCTTCCTCAAGTTCAAATCTACCCACAAGCATACGGTATTCATCTTCATCATCATAAGGCCTTTGAATACATCTGCCCGAAGGAGTGTAGTATTTAGATATTGTCAGTCGGAAAGCAGAGCCGTCGCCAATAGGATATTGCCTTTGTACTAATCCCTTGCCATAAGAAGTTTCGCCAACTACAAGCCCTCTGTCCAGATCCTGAATAGCACCTGAGAAAATCTCGCTGGCAGATGCAGACCCCTGATCTATCAGCACTATTATCGGAAGCTTCTCGAATCGCTGACCTCCCTGAGATTTAAGAACTTCATTAAATTCAGGCCGCCTGCCTTTTGTGAAAACAATAGTCTCATTGTGAGCTATGAATTCATCTGCCATAAGGAATGACTGCGTAAGATAACCTCCGGGATTGCCGCGTAAGTCAATAATTACTTGTTTCATACCTTTGGAAGTCAAATCATCCAAAGCGGTTACTACTTCTTCGTGAGTAGTTGACATAAACCGATTGACTTTAATAACGCCAATATCTGTATTATCCAAGATAAATGAAGCATCTACAGAATTAATTGGAATTTCATCTCGCTCTATAGCAAAGTGCATAAGGTCGGATTCTCCCTGTCGGAAAATATCAACTTCGACAATAGTTCCCTTGGGTCCCTTTAGCATTTTGGGAACTTCATCCTGCTCAATTCCTACGGCATCTTCGCCATCAATACTCACTATCTTATCTCCCGAGATTATACCGAGCTTTTCGCTGGGGCCCCCAGGTATTGGTGAAACTATGGTAATTGTATCATTCAGGATATTGAATACCACTCCTATACCTTCGAACTTCCCTCCGAAATCTTCTTCTACTTCTTTCATTTTATCGGCACTGATATAGACTGAGTGGACATCTAACTCTTCGAGCATACCTTTGATAGCCGCTTCTACCAGCTTTTGTGTATCAACGTCATCTACATAATTTCTGTTGGCTGTCTGTAATACGCGATCGAACTTTTTAACCTGTTCGAATATATTGTCGCTTGAAATAAGCGGCATAAACCAAAAACCAATTACAAATCCTACCAGTACAGTTGTTGCCGCAAAAAAAACCTTACGCATAGTTTAATCCTTCATATATGTTTTCTAATTAATTATCATGTTTTGCGATAATGCAAAATAATATAAAATAAAGCCACTATAAGGCTTTGACGAAAAAAATTAAACTCTAATGTAAATTGGAAGTAAATATATTCAATATATCTGAAATTCTGGAAAAACAGGAATGATAAAAAAGAAGCTTCAATGCTATCAATTTCAATTGCAAAAAGTATATGAATTAAGTATCTGGATCAGATTATTGAAGAAAGCTGCGTTGAAATAATGCAACAGCTTGACGATAATGTAATTGATCTGACCGATCATTCACCACATTATTATGACATTAAGAATTACAGAGGATACGTTTTTTCATTAAAAGATATAGCTTTAGAACTTTACCGTGTTACTAAATCGGGTGAAGTAGTAGCAGATGCAACGATCATTGAAATTGAGACAAGGTAGAGTTTTATGCAAGCTCTTTATTGCAAAGGATATGGTTTTAATTTGTGCAATATTATGATCTTTCTAATAAGAAAACAATATCAGAGCTATATTGCAAATTATACAATATTGAGATCGAATATATATTCGTATTTAGCAAGGAATAGGGTGCAAAATATTTAAACGCAATCAAGATTATTTATTGCAGAAAACACAAAAGATAAGTATTTTGCTGAAAGGAGTAGGGGTTAAATTATAAAAAAAGTTAGTTGAAATTAAATCTTTACAGAAAAACTTGTATATTTGCATGTCAAATTTCATAGTTTTAAAGTAATTATAGATATTCATTCTTTTTTATTTTTTGGAGGAAATGTGAAATCAGTCAGGGATTATTCGTTAGACACAAAATGTGTTCACGCAGGAGCTAAAGAAGACCAATACGGTGCGGTAGTAACTCCAATTTACCAGGTATCTACTTTTAAATTTCAAAATGTTGCTCACGGAGCTGCACTTTTCAAAGGCGAGGAAGAGGGCTATATCTATACCCGCATGAGAAACCCCACTGTAGAAGTATGCGAAGACAGTGTGGCAATACTCGAGGGCGGCTACAAAGCATTAGGATGCGCCACTGGCATGGCTGCTATCCACACTTTGTTCACCGCAGTTCTGAGCGCCGGCGACCACGTTGTTTGCAGTGAATCAGTTTATGGACCAACTACTACATTACTACAAACAGTACATTCAAAGTTCGACATTGAAACCACTTTCGTTGATACTTCTAATTTAGATGATATTAAAAAAGCTATAAAAGATAACACTAAACTCATTTTTATTGAAACACCAGGCAATCCGACTCTGGTTATGTCTGACATAGCTGCAATTTCAGAATTAGCCCATAGTAAAGGAATAAAAGTTGGTGTGGATAATACTTTTATGAGCCCAATTCTGCAAAGCCCCTTTGAGTTAGGGGCAGACTATATCATTCACAGTATGACAAAATTCCTGAATGGCCACGCCGATGTCGTTGCAGGCATGGTGGTTATAAAAGATGAAGCCGACTATCCCAATTTCCGCAAGACTTTAAATCAAATAGGTGGTACTATTGATCCATTCAACGCTTTCCTGGTTCATCGCGGTATCAAGACTCTAAAGCTGAGAATTGAAAGACATTGCCAAAGCGCTATGAAAATAGCCAAATATTTGGAATCACATAAAAAAGTGGATTGGGTACGCTTCCCAGGGCTTGAAAGCCACCCTCAATATCAGATAGGACAAAAGCAAATGCGTGGACCCGGCGGCATGATCTCATTCGAGCTAAAAGGTGGTCTCGATGCAGGTAAAATTTTGATGAACAGTATCGAGATGTTTCAGCTTGCAGTAAGCTTGGGCGGAGTGGAATCTCTCATTCAGCACCCAGCTTCTATGACTCATGCCAGTATGAACAAGCAAGTTCGCGAACATGCTAAAATAACAGATGGCTTAGTAAGAATATCTGTTGGAATCGAAGATGTAGATGAGCTGATCAATGCTTTAGATAAGGGATTAGCAAAGATATAAATTGTTGTTAAATTGCGGTCAGCGGTTTGTAGGGAACACATATGAGTGTTCCCTACTAATCCTGAGAATTACTTACAGAATTTACATTGATGCTCTCTTTTTCTTATAATAATTGATCAATCCATTAGTCGAAGAATCGTAGGATTTTGTTTCTTCTGCATCATTTAGCTGAGGCAAAATTTGTTTGGCAAGTTGCTTGCCAAGCTCTACACCCCATTGATCAAAAGAGTTTATATTCCAGATAATACCCTGCACGAAGACTTTATGTTCATAAAGTGCTGTCAGCATACCGAGCGTCTTGGGAGTTAATTCTTTGAATAAAATAGTGTTAGTTGGTCTGTTACCAGGAAATACTTTATGAGGCAGCAATTCTTTTATCTCGTCTTTGGAAATACCACTGTTTTTTAATTCATTTTTTGCTTCGCTTTCGGTTTTGCCTTGCATCAGTGCCTTAGTTTGTGCAAAAAAGTTAGACAATAATATCTTATGATGGTCGCCTATTTTATTTCTACTGTCAAGTGGTGCGATAAAGTCTGCTGGTATAATTTGAGTTCCCT
>CAYQTZ010000041.1:0-8649 GCA_964420565.1 uncultured Hyphomicrobiales bacterium | reverse complement strand
CCGGGACGTCCCCAGATAACAGGACCAGTTTTATAATCAACTGCATCGCCATTGCGGGTAATTCTTTTGCCATTGCTTTCCATATCTAATTGCTGAAGATAAGCCGGGAAATCATCTAAATATTCATCATAAGGAATTACAGCATAGCTTGCGGCTTCAAAGAAATTAGCGTACCATATACCAAGCATTGCCATTATAACGGGGATGTTTTCTTCTAATTTGCTATTGCGAAAGTGCATATCCATTTGGTAAGCACCAGAGAGTAGCGATTCAAAGTTATCCATACCGATGTAAAGAGCAATAGACAGCCCTATAGCAGACCACATAGAATACCTGCCACCTACCCAATCCCAGAATACGAACATATTTTTTAAGTCAATACCAAATTCGACAACTGCTTTCTCGTTTGTTGACAGTGCTACGAAATGCTTGGCAATATTACTTTCGTTGCCTTCCGAGGCTTCGATGAACCACTTGCGAGCAGTCATTGCGTTGGTCAGAGTTTCCTGTGTAGTAAAAGTCTTTGACGCTATGATGAATAAAGTTGTCGCCGGGTCAATATTTTTTAATGTTTCGGCAATATCTGTACCGTCAACGTTTGAGACATAATGCACATTAATACCATAATTTGCATAAGAAGTCAATGCTTTTGCTGCCATCTTTGGACCAAGGTCAGAGCCACCTATACCAATATTAACGACATCTTTAATAGGCAAACCTGAATACCCTTTCCATTCACCTTTATGAACAGAGTTTACAAAATCACGCATTTGCGTTAGAACTCTCCTGACCTCCGGCATTACGTCAACACCGTTTACTGTAACAGGATTTTCAGATCTGTTGCGAAGAGCTGTGTGCAGAACAGATCTTTTTTCTGTAGTGTTGATCTTCTCGCCGGCAAACATATTGGCAATCCACTCGTGGATATTTGCTTTGAGGGTTAATTCCAAAAGAAGTTCTACAGTTTCAGTATTAATTATATTCTTCGAATAATCAAAAAAGAATTCATCATATTCTATAGAGAATTTTTCCTGCCTTTGAGGATCATTATCAAACATATTCCTCATGTGGTCTTTTGATATTTTTTTGTGATTTTTCTGGAGTGCTTTCCATACTTCTGTTTTAGTAATGCTATTCATTTTGTAATTCCTTGCATTTTATTAAAATTAATTATCATTCACATCATTATACCGGGTATTTTAATATTTTATAAAGGAAAAGCGATAGTTAATTACAATAAACAATATCACTTTTTACAATCAATAATTAATATTTTAGATTAATTTCTGCTAACATTAGATGATATTGAACACTAAGAATATTTTACTACGCATTATATTTAATAAAGGTAAAGCCAGCAAATGATCACCTTATTTATCATCATCATCTTCGAAATCTTTATTGATGAAGTCTTTAAGATCTTCGGTATCATCCTCACTTCCGATTATTGACTCCAGCGAAGGATCTTTTTTGCTTTCCTCAACGAACTTTTTTGCTATTGCCTCTGCGAGATTCAGTGGCTTTTCATCATCATTTTCAAGATCGAGAGATTGCTTCATCACATCTATTTCATCAATTTCTGAATTACCGTTATCATCTTCATCATTACTATTTGCTGATTTGTTTTCTTGATCAGCAGAATTTTCAAGCTCTTTCCGTAATAGATCTAAAGACTTATTTAATATATCATTTATCTTATCTTTATCAACATTTTTGGATTCTGAAAGCTCAAATTCATCGCTTCCCAAAAGCTCAAATACAGAACCGAAAACCTGATCCACATAATCTTCCGGCATTTTTTTAGTTGTATCAGTTTTTGATCTGTCAGATACTTCTTCGTGGCTATTGTCATGATCATCCTGCTCTGGTTCTGTTTCTTCAAAATCTTCCGTAATACTATTATCTGTATCTTCGTCAATGCTGATGTCGTCGTCATAGCCCGGTTCTGCATTGATTAAGTCGGATAATTCTTCTTCATCCATCTCAGAAAGATTAAAGGATTCCTCCTGTAATTCTATTTCTTCTTCTTTAGCAGATACATCTTCATCTACATCTTGTAAAACTTCCTCTGATTCTTCTTCTTTAGTATCTTCGCTATTTTCAACTTCAGTATCTGCGCTATCTTCAACTTCATTTATTGATTCTATCCCCTCGCTTTGCAGGTTTTCTATAGTATTTTCATCTTCAGTAAATTCCTCGATATCGCCTATATCTGAAGGGTCAATAAATTCAGCTTCTGAAAAGTCATCGGCTACTGATTCCTCATCAGTAAGAGTTTCATCTTCTGTTTCCTGGCTCAATTCTGATCCCATCAGTTCATCGTCGTAATCCTCTTCCTCAGCAGATAGTTGATCTTCAATTTCATCTTCTGTTTCCTGGCTCAATTCTGATCCCATCAGTTCATCATCGTAATCCTCTTCCTCAGAAGATAGTTGATCTTCAATTTCTTCGGCTTCCGTATCATCAATAGTCGAACTATCTTCTTCGGTTATAATTTCTTCAGGATGTGATTCGGGTTTATCTAAAGATTTACTTTCTACTGTTCCCTCTTCGGCTCTATTTTCCTGATCTTTTATTTCTTTGTTATTGAGGAAGTCATGTTTGGGCATTATAAAATCTGGAATATCCATATTATCTTCAAAATCTTCGGCTTCAATATCCATTTCATTTGAAATATCTGCCGAACTGCTTTCTATTAAATCTCGTAATTCTTTAACTGAGATGAGCTTAATATCATTATCGAAAAGCATACTTTCCGTTTTCTGCTTGAGTAACGCAAGAGATTTATCGTCAAAATACAGAATAATAGCTTCAATAGGAATTTGTGAATCTTCATTAATATCAGCATTATGGTTAAATAGTTCAAATATCGGTTTGATCAGTTCTATGAAACCATCTGGATCGAGAGTGGCTATCTTTTCGCTGTCTATTTTGTCTATTTGCTCGGCAAATGAAGGCGAAGTAACCATTATTGTTTGCTCAAGTTTGCCTAAAGCACCTCCAAAATTTAAAATAATCGCATTTTTTAGATAGGAATAATCATAAAAGTAATCAAGTCGCAATATAATCTCATAGAAGCTTTTCGTAAGCTCCCCACGAAAAATAAACCATTTAAGTGTGGTCTGAGGTCGAACCAGATAATTCAATACAGTTTTAACTGCGTTATCCGTAACTTTGGAAATATTATTCCTATCGAATCTCGCAGATTTCATATAGAGTTCATCAATATTCTTATAGAATGTTTTAATGTCGTCTCTCTCTAAGTCGAAATGTTTATTTTTTCCGCGGATTAATTGTTCCTTATAAACCCACCAAGCGACCTCGGCAGTAAAATATGATTTGAAGCATGGATCAATACCATCATTATGTAGAAGGTCCTGCAGATAAATGAATTTATTATCGGTTTCTATAGAATTTAAAATTCTTGCCTTCGTATTTTCAATGAGTTTTTCAAACATATTATAGTGTATATTCGTTAATAAGATCAAAATTAAATATTAGCAATATATATATTTTTTTCGAGAATGCCATCTCATTATTGTGATTTATTAGTATTGTAATTTAACAAGACTGAATCATTTGATTACTAAAACCTTCAAAGCAGACAATAGAAAAGCGATACAAATATTCCTGATTATAGTTACTTACAATAAGAATGCCACAGTACTATGGGCTACTTTTATGATGAGTAAAAATACAAAATTAATTGCTGAAATCAAAACTGTTTGAGCAGATTTTTATACAGCGTACAGCCAAGTGCTGAATGCTGAATTTTGAAAAATTCTTACTTGCAGTACAGTCCCGGTAAGTACTCTATATTCAGTTCCAGGGTCATGAATTGGGCTATTGTTGAAAAATCTTCGATAGTATTGATAAGAGATTTATAGATTTTTTTAGAACATCTGAAATATATATATTGCAGAATGGAATTGTTGAGAATTGTGGATAAAAAAACTACTCGTTTATTTGTCTTCGTTTGTTATTTGCTTGAGTCTTGAAATGCTCTGATGTCCGCGGAGATAAGATTAAAATCAAGAGCATAAGAATATATGGGGTTTCGAATAGTCCCTTGCCCACAGAATAATCTCAACGGCATATTAAATATTGGTCAGAGTTATTGCTTAGAGAATGATCCAATATGTTTTCGATAATTAATTAAAGGTATAAAATATGGCTGAATGCATTATTGGCAAAGAGGATGGCTTTATTAAAATCACTATCAAGGGAAGATTGGATTCTATCTCTGCACCCTCAGTTGAGAAGGAAATAGTTGACATTGCCACTTCAGGAGAGAAAATTATAGTATGCGATTTTGCATCGGTGAATTATATCAGCAGTGCCGGTCTGCGGATATTTCTTACCGGACAGCAACGAATGGCAAGTGCCGGAGGGCTTATCTATTTATATGGCATGAGCGATCAGATATTTCAGGTCTTTAAAATGGGCGGCTTCCATAATTTCCTGAAAATCGTCTCCACAGAGCAGGAACTACTGACACTTATTAAGCCTGTAAAATCAGCCGTTAAAAAAAGCAGTACTGATATTAACAGCATTCATTTTGAGTATATAGTTACTGAGCATTCCGAGGCAGAGCTAAATATTATTGGTTCTCAGGATAAGCTCCCCAAATCAGAATATACCGAAGATGATATTGTTTCCGTTTATTCAAAAAATATTGATTTTGGAACTGGCTTAGCTACTACCGGTGTTAATTATGAAGATTATAAAAATTATTTTGGTGAGGCAGCAGTTATTAACGGCAGCATATTTTTTTACCCGGCAATCAAGAAAACAGCAGTGGACTTTATGCAGGCAAGCCCTGATATGAATTTCGAGTATAAGTTCTTTCATGGTTTCAGCTATAAAAATAAGCCACAATATACAGTAAAATATCATGGTCTCGAGGGTTTTGTTGATCTACAGAATCTTGTACGTTCATTATTGGAATTATCAGGCAAGCAGATGATCGGATTAACTTTTATGACAGAAAGCAAAGGCATTTGGGGTATGAATCTGACCAATGTGCCAATATTAGAAAACAAACCCGACGACACTGATAATATTTTCGACCAGACACACTTCTCAAAGTGGATGAATTTCCCCGTCGAACCAAACGAAATAAATAATCTTATTATTGCCACTGGTATTGCCGTTAAAGATAAAGAAAAATTAAGTACGGAGGCAAGATCATTATTCCCGAAGGATGGTAACTTTCATATTCACGGGGTTGTCTTCGATAAGGAACTTTATAATGACGATCTTGAGAAATTCGACGAAGAATTGAACAGGATATTATCCAATTCGGAAGCAAAAAAAGTGCAGCATTTGCTTGCCGCCTCCAGATTTAACAAAGGAATTGTTACTATAACGGATTTGAAAGGATAGAGCATGGAACTTTGGATAGGTGCTTTGAATCTTGGCTTATTATATGCCATAATGACTGTCGGTGTCTATATAACCTTCAGGATACAGGATTTTCCTGATATCACAGTTGACGGTACATTCGCACTTGGCGGAGCAGTAGCTGCCATAATAATTGTGTCTGGCTTCAACCCAATTCTTGGATTATTTGCGGCGTTCATAGCTGGTTCGATAGCTGGCTCCTTTACGGGGCTTATCTATACGCGGCTGAAGGTGAATGGCTTGCTCGCCGGTATTATTGTCATGATAGGATTATACTCAATAAATCTGCATATTATGGGGAGGTCAAACGTCCCATTACTAAACCAACCGGGAGTCTTTGATTATGTAAATGCAATCAATCCAGGGCTTAATCCTGAAATTTGGAATGCTATTATTCTTGCTGCTGTTATGATGCTGTTCTGGTTAGTAGTTTCCATATTCTTTAAAACCGATATTGGCGTAACGATGCGGGCTACAGGAGATAATCAGACGATGGCTTCTGCTTCTGGCGTAAACGTAAACGGTATGAATATCTTTGCCCTCGCAATGTCCAATGGATTGGTGGCTTTGTCAGGCGGCATGGTCGCTCAGTATCAGGGCTTCGCAGATGTTGGTATGGGAATTGGTACAGTAATCATTGGTCTTGCGTCTGTAATTATTGGCGAATCTATTTTGCGTTCTCGATCAATATTCGTAAAGATATTAAGCGCTGTAGTTGGATCGGTGATATTCCGCTTTATGATCGCCTTTGCTCTTTATGCAGGTATGAATCCAATAGATCTGAAATTACTGACAGCAGTTTTTGTATTGCTTACTTTATATATCTCCAGAAAACTGTCCAAAAAAGACTCCACCAAAAAACCCAAAGCAGGTATTGCATTCTTGCAAAACAAAAAGCTATTAGGAGCCGTTATAGCAGGTATCGTGCTGATCGCAGCGTACTTTAGCTACGATAATTTCTTGAGAGATGATAAAGCCGCAGCAGAAGGACACTTCAAAATTGGTATCCTGCAGGTATCCGACCATCCCTTGCTTAACGTTACACGCGACTCATTTATCGAAGAAATGAAAAAAATTGGTTATGTAGATGGCGTAAATTGCGAAATAATAGCCAAAGATGCTAACGGTGATCTTTCAACTATCAATTCCATTCTCGATAAATACATTATGGATAAAATGGATCTGATATTATCAATATCTACACCATGCACACAGGCGGCGGCTGGTAGAGTAAAGGACATACCGGTTGTTTTTGCTACAGTTGCTAATCCTTTTATTATAGATATTGGTACATCGGATACGGACCATTTAGATAATATGACGGGCGTTTATGGGTGGGCTTCCATGGATAAAACTCTTGAGTATGCCCGGAAAATTAAGCCAGGTCCATTAACTATCGGAGCTATCTGGGACCCCGCTTTTGCCAATGCCGTCTTTAACGTAAAGAATCTCAAAAAAGCAGTAGATGCCAGAGACGATGTCAAATTCGAAGGGGTAACCGTCAGTAATTCTTCCGAAGTCTATCAGGCAGCAGTCTCTCTATGCTCTCGCGATATTGATTTTATTATACTACCTCCGGATAATATAGTCTATGCCGCATTCGAATCGGTCGTAAAAGCCGCTACTCCAGATAAAATTCCAATTGCTATCAGCGATATTGACCGAATAGGTGATGGAGCTACTTTTGCTTATGGCTATGATTATGTTCTAAGCGGCATACAGGCAGCACATATCGTTCACAGAATTTTCGATGGCGAAAACATTAAAGATATTCCCTTCGAGACTTACAAGAAAACCGAACTGATGGTAAATATGAAAGTCGTCAAAGAACTCGGTCTCAAGGTGCCCAATTCAATGCTGGCTGAAGCTGAATTGGTTGGCGTAGAAATGAAAAAAGTATCAGAAAAGAAAAAGATCGGTGTAGTTCAATTTGCCATGGAACCAAATGTAGAGATTTGCAAAAATGGCATAAATGCCGCTCTCAAGGTTCATGGTTATCAGGATGGTGAGAATTTGGAAATAATCTACAAAAACGCTCAGGCAGATTTTTCAATGATAAATTCTATAATGCAGGATATGATCAGGCGGGAGGTAGATATAATCGTTCCGCTTTCAACTCCATGTGTGCAATCTGCTGTGCAAAACGTAGGAGATAGAGAAAAGCCAATAGTTTGCTTCACCTATATTTTTGATCCGTATAAAATTGGAGCAGCCAAATCGCCTACAGACCACTTGCCAAATATTACAGGTGTTGCATGCTTCCCGCCTGTTGAAAAGATGCTTGATCAGATAAAGGAAATATTCCCTGATAGGAAGAATATAGGAATAGTCTGGAACAGCTCTGAGGCAAATTCTGAAGCAGTAGTTTCAAAATTCCGCGATTATGCAAAAAAGATCAAAGTTAATATAATTGAAGCAACTGTTACAAATCCATCCGAAGTGCTTGACGCTTCTAAATCATTGATAGCTAAAGGAGCAGAAGTATTCCTTAACCCAGGAGATAATACTTTGAACGTCAGCTTCGACGCATTTGCAAAAACGGCTGACCAGAATGCCATACCGCTTTTTTCAATTGATGCCGATTTTGTTAACAATGGGGCGTTGATCGGGCTTGGACCTAATTATTTCGAAACTGGCTGGGACGGCGGCGAATATCTTGCCAGAATTCTCGACGGCGAGAACCCAGCTGAAATGCCAATTTATCAGACACCTGAAACACAGCTATTGATCAATATAGATTTGATGAAAAAGCATGGCTTTGAAATACCTAAGCAGGTTTTAGATAAGGCAGAATTGATATATCATCTGGATTCTGATAAAGAAACAGAGAAAAAAGATATTGCCTTATTCCTTTTCAACGAGAATGATCTGCTACAAACCACTGCAAAAGGTATCTTAGATGGACTCAATGAAAATGATTTTCTTGATAAGAATAATCTAAGCATAACAAACTTTAATGCTCAGAATGAATTTACAATAGCTCAGACTATAGTTAAAGATATTGTTCGAAGAAATTTTGATTATATTATAACTGTATCTACTCCCGCACTGCAGGTGATGGCAAATGAAAACAAAAAGATACCCCACGTTTTCGGAGCTGTAACAGACCCATATGGGCTGGGAGTTGCAAAGACTTCTAAAGACCATCAGCCAAATGTAACTGGTGTGGCTACATTCCAGCCATTAGAATCAACATTCGAAGTAATGAGGGAAATATTCCCCAATGCAAAGCGTGTCGGTATCATC
>CAYQTZ010000040.1:0-13220 GCA_964420565.1 uncultured Hyphomicrobiales bacterium | reverse complement strand
ATAATACATAATTTTCAAGAAAGAAGTTCTTCGAAAAGTTATATATATCCCTTATTGAAAGACTATTCTCAAGTCTTGACAATGTCGGTTGCGATGCAAGCTCGCCATCAAGAACTTCCTTGATCAATGGATCTTCCCGCGATGCTTTTTCATCGTTGCAATCTTCGTAGCCCTGTACCTGTAAGAAAACCCTTTGCTTGATCATCTTCTCTATGCTATGCTCGATCTTCTCTTCGTCGCGGTATTCGGGTATTAATTTAGAAAATTCTTTAATGATCCTGTATTTTCGTTCAATCTTTTCACTTAAAAAGATTGCTCCATCTGTGCTTATTTCTTCGGCTGAAAAATTATAAGTTACCTGTTGCTTTTTCTTGTAAAATATTGTATTTTGCGTACTCATAATTGGGGTAATCCTTTTGCTTGTTTGTTTATTTTAACTACTACAAATATAAGCAATTTACCCCAATTATGCTTTTTTTCTATGAATTATGCGGGTTAGATCAATCGCCCCCAAAAATTGCTCTCTGAGATAAAAATGAAACAACATATTAGATTAAATAAACAAGATTAATTTAATTTTTTCGTCTGTTTACTATTGAAAAAAGTAAATGATAAAAAGGAGTGTGCGTAATGGAAGATAACGAAAAAAATAAAACTAAACCGCTTCGCAGTGCGCCCAACAAATTGCGGGATCTTTATAACACTTATTTAAGAAACGATGAACTGAACACTGATGACAGTATAAAGGAAGATATCATCGAACATCTTAAATCCGAAAGTGAAGAGTTCCAAGAGGAATCTCAGGATAGCAAAGCTACAGTTCTTGAAGAAGATGAACTATTAGAGATACTTAAGCTATTCGAACAATTAGAAACAGAACGCGATTCCCTGAAAGAAAAGTTAGCCAGACGCACTGCTGAATTAGAGAATGTACGCCGCAGGTCTATCAAGGAAAAGCAGGATATGATTGATTATGCCAACGAAAAGCTGCTTTACAAAATGCTCAGCGTAGTTGACGATATGGACAATGCTCTAAAAGCTGGAAAAGACAGCACTGATTTCAAGGCATTATATCAGGGCGTAGAAATGATTGTAAATAAAGTAAACAGATTATTCGAGGAAGCCGGCGTTAAGCCAATGGAAGACCCTGTAGGCAAGCCATTCGACGTTGATTATCATGATGCTTTGATGCAGATACCTTCTGAGTTCCCTGAGGGAGTAGTTGTTCAGGAAGTTCAAAAGGGTTATATGATTGGCGATAAAGTGCTTAGACACGCTAAAGTGGTTACTTCTTCAGGGGAACCGCCAGCAAGTGCTAATTAATATTTTTCGACATTTTTTAAGTTAAGGAAATTATAAATGGAAAAGAGAGATTATTACGAAGTTTTAGAAATTGACAAGAATGCTACAAGTCAGGAAATTAAAGCAGCATACAGAAAAATGGCGATGAAGTATCATCCTGACAGAAATCCCGATAATCAGGAAGCCGAGGATAGATTCAAAGAAGCCGCCGAAGCTTACGAAGTGCTTAATGATCCACAGAAAAAAAGCCGCTACGATCAATTCGGGCATGATGGATTGAGAGGAATGGGCAGCGGGCATTCTGGTTTCTCAAATGTAGAAGATATTTTCTCTGCTTTCAGCGATGTATTCAATGGTGG
The DNA here is from genome assembly GCA_964420565.1 of uncultured Hyphomicrobiales bacterium. GTDB lineage: Bacteria > Bacteroidota > Ignavibacteria > Kapaibacteriales > UBA2268 > CAYQTZ01. The sequence continues at coordinate 11,559 of CAYQTZ010000040.1, read as the reverse complement.
CAGTATATTTGATGATTTCTTTGGTGGTGGAAACGGCCGCAGAAGAAGCTCACGAAGGTCTATGGCTCAGCGAGGTTCCGATCTTAAGATCAGATTACCTCTTACTCTAGAAGAAATAGCCAAGGGTGTTGAAAAAACATTAAAAGTTAAGAAATCTGTTGTTTGCGATGATTGTAACGGTACTGGAGCAGCTTCCCGCGATGGATTCCAGAAATGTAGTGCATGTGGTGGCTCAGGTGAAATACGCCAGGTAACACGCTCTATGTTCGGTCAATTTGTTAATATTGCTCCATGCGCCAATTGTAATGGAACTGGACAAATAATCTCAGAGCCATGCCAGACTTGCCACTCTGACGGTAGAGTGCAAAAGGAAGAGAAGATTACGATAACTATACCCGCAGGGGTCGAATCCGGCAATTATATTCCACTACGAGGCAAAGGCAACGCAGGGCTTCGCGGAGGAGAGCCGGGGGATTTGATAGTAGTGATAGATGAAAAAGAGCACAGAATATTTGAAAGAGCGGGCAACGACATTATTTATAACCTAAGGATCAGCTATCCAGACGCTGCTTTAGGAACAGAAGTGGAAATCCCAACTTTATTTGGTGATGAAACTATCAAAATTGAAGCTGGAACCCAGCCAGGATCAATTATTACTCTAAGAGATAAGGGCATACCTTATCTTAATTCTTATAGAAAAGGTCATCAGAAAATATATATTAATGTTTACGTACCTAAAAAACTCAATACAAAAGAAAAAACTATGCTCAGAGAGCTTGCTGAAAGCGAAAATATCTGCCCTCTGAGAAAAGATATAAGCAAAGAAAAAGATTTCTTTGAAAAAGTAAAAGATGTGTTCTTCTAAATTTTGTGATAACTATGGATTTCAATTCAATAATTTCAAAGATGCAGGAAAAGTTCCATATTACAAGAAGTGAACTTTTTAGCGTAACTTTAATTCTTTTTGGCTTAATAACAGGAGCTGTAATTAAGCTAACTTCTTCTGACTTTGAAAATATTAATCCACACAAAAATATATACGATAACTTAAACCAGTTAGCTGAAGACCAGAAAACTACTTACATTGGTACCGATACAAAAGGAAAGAGCTTCCCCGAGCTTACCAAAGCCGACACTATAATTGAAAAAGAATCATATTATCCAAGCTCGCCCGATGCTGTAGATATTTCCGAAAAAATCAATATTAATACTGCTTCCCGTGTAGAATTAATGAAACTGACCGGCATTGGCGAAAAGACTGCCAATAAGATCATCGAATATCGTAAGAAAGATCCATTCAAAAAAATCGAAGATATTATGAAAGTTACAGGTATAGGCTCTAAAAAATTTGAAAAAATGAAAGATAAAATAACAACAGATTAACAATTTTAAGATTAGATGACGGAGATGCAAAATGAAAAAGACAGTTTTTAATGAAATGCACAAGGAATTAAATGCCAAGATGGTGCCTTTCGCAGGTTATGAAATGCCGGTTCAATATCCAAAGGGAATCATTCACGAACACAAGTTAGTTCGAGAAAGTGTAGGAGTTTTCGACGTAACACACATGGGTGAATTTATGATAACGGGCAAAGATGCTCTTGCCTTTATTCAAAAAGTAACTGTTAATGATGCCTCGAAGCTTGCTCCTGGTTCTGTACAGTACTCTGCTATGTGCTATAACGACGGTGGTATAGTAGATGACCTGTTAGTTTACTGCCTCGAAGATAATAAATATATGTTTGTTGTAAATGCTTCAAATATTGACAAGGATTTTGGTTGGTGCAAAAAAAATGCCGTAGGTAAGGACTTAGAGCTTAAAAATGTCAGCGATGACACACATCTCCTCGCTATTCAAGGACCAAAAACTATTGAGACATTACAAAAATTGACAGATACCGATCTTTCAGAGATTAAATTCTATAACTTTGAGTTTGGAACACTCGCAGGAGTAGAAATGATATTATCCCGCACTGGCTACACAGGCGAGCTTGGTTTCGAGCTTTATTTCCATGGTGGTTTTGAAGATGCACGGAAAGTATGGGATGCGATCATGGAAGCAGGCAAAGAATTCGGTATTGAAGCCGTAGGACTTGGCTGCCGCGACACTTTACGACTCGAAAAGGGCTATTGCCTTTACGGAAATGATATTGATGAAACTACTAATACTATCGAAGCAGGTCTCGGCTGGATAACTAAAGTTGATAAAGAAAATTTCAATGCTAAAGATGTAATAAAGCAAGTAAAATCTGAGAAGCCACATCGCCGCTTAGTTGGTTTCATAAGTGATGCCGAGAAATTCATACCCAGAAAAGATTACAAAATTTTTGCCGACGGGGAAGAAATTGGTATTGTTACCAGCGGAAACTTATCGCCAACACTCAACAAACCGATTGGTATGGGTTATGTGGCAATAAAATACAAAGACCCAGGTACAAAAATCGAGATCGAAGCACGCAAAAAGATGTTCCCCGCAGAGATTACTAAATTGCCTTTTGTTTAAGGGGTAAAAAAGAATTCAGCCTTCCGAAGATTGTGTTATCTTCGGAAGGTTAAAAATGATAGCTTAGTTTAATATATTATTAATATCAAGCAGCTCTTGATTTCTACCTTACTTTAGAATCTTATATAACAAAAGATATGGAAATGCAAATAAACAGAGTAATAGTTGAAAAATATACTCCACAGATTCTTTTCCTGTTTTTTTTAATTATTTATCTATTATTTATTTCAGAAATCCCTTCCCTGACTCACGACAGCATTACTTATGCTAATGAGATTGAAAGCGGCGAAGTGGTACTGCACCCTCATCATTTGCTTTATCATGTACTCAGTTTGCTTTGGTATAAATTGCTTATTTTCTTGTCTTTTGGCGGAACAGCACTTGCAAAGATAGCTTCTCTAAATGCATTTTTTGGTGCTGCCGGTATTGCTGTTATTTATAAGATACTCAAGGATGATCTGCGTTTAGATATCTTCACTTCTATTTCAATGAGTGCTATAGCTGGATTTTCGTTCGGATACTGGTTTTATAGTGTCAGCGTAGAGGTGTATATTATCCCTTTGTTTTTTATATTACTTGCTATACATCAACACTTGTCTGGAAAAAGAATTGTATATATTGCCATTTCAGCAGGTATGGCGGCGCTATTCCATCAGCAAAATGTTTTATTTGGTATAGCTGTAGTTATAGCTTTGTTTCTAAAAGATAATGATTCTGCAAAAAAATTACGTAATATTTTGATATTTATTATTTCTTACTCTTTGGTTATTCTTATCCCTTATCTTTTATCGTTAGCTATACTTAATATTTCATCCATTCAGGAGATTTCTTACTGGCTGACAAAATATCACCACGAAGTGAATTCCTGGAATAGCTTATCCCCAGCTGCTATATTGGTAAAAGACCTCGTCGGGTTCTCCAGAGCACTTGTAAGCTCTTATGGTATGTTCCAGATAGACTTTGTAATGGATATACTCCAGCAGATATTCCCCGATAAGAATTTCTTTAATGAACAATATCTGCTAAGAAATACTACAAAAGTAAGCAATTATTTATATGTAATATTCATGATAATATTCTTATTATCATATTTATACTTAATAATAAAAACTTCATCAAAGATAAAAATGCTGATTAAAAATAAGGATTTACATTTATTATTATTAACAATTCTTATCTATACTATTTTCTTTTCATTCTGGGATTCAGCAAATGTGGAGTTTTGGATACCTCAGGTAACTCTTCTGTGGATTTTAATAGCTTATGCAGTAAGAAGCAGCAAGTTATTTATTTCAATATTATTAGCAATCGTTTTCCTGCTTAATTTTTTCTGGGCTATAATCCCGGCAAGAAATATTAATAACGATTATTACTACGCTTATGTTGAATCAGCTAATGAGCTTTACGACGATAAGAAATATGTGATATTGAAAGATATTTGGATCAAAGATCAGTACTTTGTCAAATACTCAAAACTGAGACTGATCCACTACAAAGAAGAAAGTAGATCCCAATTCAGCGACATACTAAAGAAATCCATCATTTCACCAGATGTTTTTATTGAAATGAATAATATGTATCAGAGCACATCTTTTATCAAACAGGACGTTAATGGCTTTACCTGGTATATAACAAAGGATACTGATTAATCAAGAACTATAAGCTGCTTTGAGATCATTCCAGAAGGATTAGAGAATATTACGAAATAAACGCCGCTTGGTATATTGCTAATATCATATTCGATATTTCTATAATAATTCTTACCAAATTCATATTTCTCGAACCAATCGGTTTCGAAAATCTCTACACCTATCACACTGACGATCTTTAGATTATAATTACCTGAAATATCAGAAGATATATCTACAGAAATGAGCTCATTAGCGGGATTTGGCTTTACTTCCATTTTTGCTGGTTCAAATTGCTCTATAACGCTTATTTCCTGCTTGCAGATACCATACATTACTAAACTTCCGTCATAAGTATCTATTTCTATCAGATTTTCTTTCCATGAAAATTCATCAATATAGAAGTACGTATAGCCGCCTTCGCCGTTTAGCACTGTGCCGCTCATTTCCATAAGATAAACAGTATCTCGTGTCAGTTTTATATTCTCACCTGAAAAACTGATAACTCTCTCGCCGTATTCATTTATGAAATTATCTTCTACAAAAACATTTCTGTACGATTCGGGATAATATGCTCCCGCAGAAAACCGTATAACTGCTTCGAAATCAAGTTCTATCGTTAGATCTTTTTCGCTTTGCAATCTGGCGAGCATAGGAATTTCGTAGTTCTTTGTGCCTATCTTTTCTTTAAGATCAGGTATCCAGACAACAGTTTTCGCTTCGGTGCTGCCACGAATACCTATAGTATATATTCTTCTGCAGGGCTCAGTAATATCTATTTCGAGCTTGTCATAATACACAGACACGTTTCCGGGGTTAGATGTCAAAGTGATCTTAAGCATCGAATCTGGTTCAAGTATAGTAGGCAGCGGTGGGTCTGTAGTTACAGTTACAATCCCTTGGTCACTTAGCAGATCAACACTATTAACGTATATTTCCCTTTCAGATACATTTTTCATCATAAAGCTCTTTTCTACGCTTTCGCCTATGGATATACTGTGTAAATTTGTATTGTCCAGATTAAGGAACTCTACATCTATATCAAAATAAGTTATCTCAACATCTGCAATCGCAGTGCATCCGAATTCATTTTCAACTTCTACTGAGTAAACACCGGGGCTCTCAATTAGGATACTCTGAGTTGTTTCTCCTGTTGACCATAAGTAATTTGCAAATTCATCTTCTGTAGAAATGAATATTTTAGAACCAGAGCAAAGATTAATCGGACCTTGTGGTTCGATTGAAACTTCGGGATTAGGGTAGCTTATTATCGACATATAAGAAGTATCTTTGCATCCGTTTTCGTTGGTAGCTATGCAATAATAATCACCTGAATTTTTAACAGTCAGCATATTATTGTTCGAACCGTCAGACCATAGATATGAAAGATCAGCATCATCAGTATCAATAGTTAATATTAACGAATCGCCTTCGCATATTCCATTTTTACCATTATTATTAATGCTGATATTTGGAGAATCATATTTGTTTACTGAAATATAAGCTGTATCGCGGCATCCCTCTGAAACAATTACTATAACGCTATACTCGCCGCTTTCATATACAGATATATCCTGATCAGTCTCTCCAGTTGACCACAGGTAATCATAACCAACTCCTTGAGGGTTTGCTGATAGCTGCAAACTATCGCCATCACAAAAGGAATTTCCCCCTTCGCTTAGAATTTCAGCATCAGGATGTGGGTAAACAAATACATAACAGCTTGCACTATCAGTACAACCATAGCTATTTTCGGCAACAGCAGTATAAGCACCGCTTTTGTTCACTGTAATAGTTTGTCCGGTAGCGCCAGTATTCCATAAATAAGTATTCTGTGAGTTAAACGGGAATAGAGTTAGCTCCATGCTATCTCCCTGACATAGTACTATTGTATCGCCCGGCATAATGTTTACTTCAGGAGATTCCATAAATAGTATATCTTTAGAGCTGCTGTCAATACATCCAAAATCAGATTCAACTATAAGCCCATAACTCCCACTTTCTGATACTGTTATTTCTGGAGTTGTTTCTCCTGTAGTCCATAAGTAAGAATAATCTTCGGAATAACTTGAGCTAAGCACTATTTCCTCACCCTTACAGTAAATGCCGTTCCCTTCTGCAGTGATCTCTGCATCAGGTAAAGGATGAACCATTACAAAGATACTTTCTGTTTCTTTGAGACTTCGGGACCTGGCTTCGACTTTATATAAACCCGATTGTTGAGTTTTTGCTTTATCAAAAACGATTCTTTGCCTTGAAGAACTAAAATTATTAGGTCCTGACCACGAAAAAATACCACCGCACACAAATGAAGATTCAATTACTAATTCTTCTCCTTCGCAAACAGGGCTGTTCGAACTTAGGCACATATTGAAATATGGATGTAAATAAATAGGTAGATAGCCATTTGATGAATTTTCTTCTAACCATATTGCATTTCTTTCATATCCGATAGAAGTATGATTGTTAGAAGGGGAATTGATTACCCCCAGGTACTCTGAGTTTTTCATTGAAACATATATCCTGCCGTCAGGACCAAGCAGCAATTTGCCAAAATACAAGAAGTCATCTTCCATTTCATCTATGAGCTGAGCTGAGAGAGCAACATCTAAACCCAGACCTTCTGGCACCATCTGGAATAATCGGGATGTGGAAGAATCTGGCGGATAATTTCCGCCGCAGGATAAATATATCTTACTACCATCGCATGAAAATTCAATACTTAGAGGATAATTGAATTGGTCGTCAGAATGAACAGTAATATTTTTAGAAACTAAGCCAAATACATTATCGAAATTAAATAGCTCAAATGTGGAACTACCAAATATACAGGAGGCAATACGATCTCCGTCAGGAGAAAATTTCATAAATCCAAAAGCATTCATTGGCTTATCATCTATTACCAAGCCAAGGGAAGATTCAACAGGAATTTTATTAACCCCTGTATTAGAAATCTGAAAAGCTAAGAATTTACTGCTGCCCCACTCATGGGTAAGCAGCCAGACATCGAAGCCATTGGAATGCCTTGTTGCTGCAAGTTTCGCCGTAACGGGGTGATGCAATATCAGATTTTTACTGACAACATCTCCGAGACCGCCGTCAAGCTTCATATCAATTATGGAGAATGAAAGTCCATTGCCAGATTCCAAAGGATCTACAGAAAAAAGGTAGTAGATATCCTTGTCAAGAGGTTTCTTAATTACTATTATTTCTATAGGTTTGCCACCCTTTATCAGATTAAAACCATTTGGCATTGTATCATTGTTTCTGTTAAAGACAACATCACCATCTGTATAGAAAAGCAGATTGCCGAGACTATCGCTTATGCTCGTAGAGGCAATGGCATTGGGAAGCTTGCCGGGTTTAGCAAGATCAAGACTGCAATCGTTGAAATCCAAACCTCCACCATCGCCAAAATACCAGATATTAGCTTCTTTCTGAGCGTAAAGCTCTCCTATAAAAACGAAAAACATCAGTATGTATATTATTCTGTGCATAATCTCATTCTATTAGTATTTGCATTATCATTTTAATTTACTAAAAAATAATCAATCTTCATTATATATTGACACATTTTTAACATAAAAGTTTCAGAATGGCGAAAGATTTATTTTTTTTGCTATAAAATAGAGTTACTTGTTTAACGTTCTTTATCTGGAAAAAAAATGTTTTGGTATAATTATTTTAAAGATGTAATTATTAAATTGAAAGCAGCAATATTTTTCATTATTAGTCTTTTTTTTTCTATAGTCATAAGCTATGGACAGGATAGCATCGCAGTCCAAAATGATGAACAGAACAATAGTATTCAGGATACTCTTGAATTTGAGGATTTCAATGAATTTGCAAGGACTGATTCTGTTGTGCCTTTTGAATTTCAAATGCAGAAATCGCCGAGCGGTGCAATATGGAGATCATTAGCTTTCCCCGGATGGGGACAGCTATATGTGGAATCTTATTGGAAGGCACCTGTTTTTGCAGGAGCGGCGGTATTTATGGCTTATAGAATTGGCTATTTTCATGGGAATTTCACTGATTATTCCGATAAAGTAGATGCATTGGAAAGTGAATTAGAACGATTGAAATCTGAGGATCCTAATAATCCTAAGATAAATGAAATTGAATACAGAACTCTGCCAGTAGAAAAAAACAGGCGTGAATACTATCGCGATAATCGTGACATGAGTGCATTTTATCTTTTGGGGGTTTACGCACTCGCGGCTGTAGATGCTTATGTTGGAGCTCATCTCTTTGATTTTGATGTTAGCGATGAAGGTATATCCTATGGATTACAGCCGGGATTACTATTTAATTCCGTGAATTTTAAGTTATCAGTTTCATTTTCATTAGAGGATTTATTACCATAGATATTTATATGAGTTTACTAATTATTAACTATTTGAAACGCAAGAGCAATGGCATTTTATTCTGAATCATTAGATAAGGTATTAGATCATTTCAAAGTCGAACCGGACAAAGGTCTGAATGAAGAGCAAATAGAAGAATCACGTAAGAATTATGGGGTCAATGACGTCTCCGAAAAAAAGGAAAAGTCATCGATAATTTTACTACTCGAGCAGTTCAATAACCCGATTATCTATATCCTGATCGTTGCAGCTATAATCAACTATATAGCTGCCTCTCCAAAAGATGCCATTGTTATAGCAGTAGTAGTATTCCTGAATACTATTATTGGCTTCGTACAGGAAAGAAAAGCCTCTAAAGCTCTGAAATCATTAAAAGAAATGGCTTCGCCAGATGCGAGGGTTATCCGCAATGGTAAACAAAGTAACATTCCTACAAGCGAGGTTGTTGTCGGCGATATTATAGTGCTGGAAAGCGGAGTCAGATCGCCCGCCGATGCGCGATTAATAGAGACTCATAACTTAACTGTTGATGAATCCATGCTCACTGGAGAATCTTTCACTGTTGATAAAAAAGCCGACGCAATTATTGACGAAGACGCCCCGCTCGGAGATCGTCTGACTATGATATACTCAGGTACTATTATCCAAAAAGGTAGAGGGCTTGCCGTCGTTACAGCGGTTGGAGCTAAGACTGAGTTTGGTCAGATATCTGAGAGGATCAGCGAAACTGAGGAAACAGAATCTCCTTTACAAAAGCAAATAGCGGGATTTGGCAAAGGGCTGAGTGTAGCTATTCTCGTTGCCGTCATTGGTATTTTTATCATAGGAATAATACGCGGTACTGACTGGGTGCTTATGATGATGACTGCTGTAGGTCTTGCTGTTTCTGCTATTCCGGAAGGTTTGCCCGTAGCCGTTACTATAACATTATCTATAGGTGTTTATCAGATGGCTAAGCATCAGGCAATCGTCAAAAAGCTCGCTGCGGTGGAAACCCTTGGAAGTACTAATGTAATATGTACAGATAAAACCGGCACTTTAACCAAAAATCAAATGACCACAACTAAGTTTATAGCCGGGGGAGAGGTATATGATGTATCAGGTTCAGGATATGAAGTAAAAGGAACTGTAACTAATAAAGAAACTGGAGAGGAAACCTCTGCTAAAGATAATCCTGCATTAGAGTTTTTTAATCTGATTGGCGCATTTTGTACGGAATCCTCAATTACAGAAAAAGATGATTCATGGAAAATTACAGGCGACCCAACGGAAGCTGCAATAACAATTGCCACAGAGAAAATGGGGTTTTCCAATAGCAATTATAAAATACACAAAGATATACCCTTTGAATCTGAAAATCAATTAATGGCTGTCAGAGCGGTTTCAGAAGAGCAATCTTATGCTTTGGCGAAAGGATCACCGGAGAAAATACTTGAACGCTGTATTAATATGATTGATAAAAATGGCAACCTAATAGATTTCTATAATGATGAGTTAATGGATAAAGTATCTGAGCTATCCCACGAAGGGCTGAGGGTTATTGCTTTAGCATATACAGAAATATCCGGCAACGATCAACTAAACTTTGAAAATCTGAAAGATCTAACATTTGCTGGTTTTGCTGGTATTCAGGATGCCGTTCGTCCAGAAGCAGTAGAAGCAGTAGAGGATTGTAACAATGCCGGGATAGACGTTGTGATGATTACTGGCGACCACATTAAAACTGCACAGGCAATAGCTAAATCTGTAAAAATAGTCAAAGAAGGTTCAGAAGTAAGAGCTTTGAATGGAGTGGAAATTGAAAAGATGGATGATGAGCAGTTATACAAAGAAGTAGCTAATACTCATGTCTATGCCAGAGTTGCTCCACAGCATAAATTCAGAATAGTAGAGCAGATACAAAAGCATAATAAAATTGTCGCTATGACTGGCGATGGTGTGAATGATGCCCCTGCCCTGAAAAAATCTGATATCGGCGTGGCTATGGGCAGCGGAACGGATGTAGCCAAAGAAGCCGCTCATATTGTGCTGATGAACGATAATTTTGCGACTATTGTTCAGGCTGTTCGCCGCGGGAGAGTAGTATTACATAATTTACAGCATATTTTATTATACATATTGGCTACGAGTTTAGGAGGAGTGCTTACTATTGCCACATCCGTTGCCCTTGGTTTGCCTTTGCCATTGCTCCCGGCTCAGCTACTCTGGGTAAATCTTGTAACTGACGGCACTTCCACCTTCCCGCTTGCTTTCGAGAAAGAGCATGGCAACGTAATGACGAATAAACCACGCAGGAAAGATGCTCCATTAGTTACTAAAGACATAATTTACAGAATCACATTTGCGGGTATTATCATGATGTTTGGCACACTTGGCATATTTTATATTTCAGCAGAAGATATTTACAATCCAACCAATTCCGAACTTGAATATGCTCAGACGATGGCATTTTGCATACTCGCTTTTTTCCAGATATGGAACGTTCAAAATTCCCGGTCAGTTGACCGATCCCTATTCTTCAATCTTCCAAAGAGAAAGAATGAATCCGGAACACGCAGCAAATTAGAAAAAATTGGTGTCTTTACGAATCCTATATTACTCGGCGTTATGCTGCTCGCCATTGCTTTACAGATATCGGCAGTAGAATTTGCTTTTATGAATGATCTTCTTCATACTGTACCATTAAGTTTCAATGATTGGGCTATAGTAATTGGAGTTACTTTCTCAATAGTCATTTTTGTGGAAATTGGAAAGTTCTTGTGGGCATTAATTAAAAGATAAGACACAGAACTATTTACACAAAGAAAGACTTACTAATATTATTTTTGCCAAAAGCAAGGATGATTAGTTGCTGGATATAAAGGAAAGTGTTATTTATCGAGCCGATCCCTCCCCAGCCTCTCCTTACTACACAATGGAGGGAGTAAACTCTTGAAATATAATATATTAACTTCCCCCTCTTTTAAGAGGGGGTGTTTACTGATTATATCGGATATATTTTTTCACAAACACCCCTCGATCCCATATGCGTTAACTTAAGCAAAATTTTTCAAGTTGCCTT
>CAYQTZ010000039.1:9784-13317 GCA_964420565.1 uncultured Hyphomicrobiales bacterium | reverse complement strand
GTGGAAAAATCATTTCTCAGAATCTATTTCTTTTTTTATTTTTTGTAAATCGCTGTACATTTCCGGCAGATTGCGGATTACTGCTTCTATTCTCATAGCTCGCCTATGGTCTTTGGCAGGCGATCCGAAATAATAACCGCTTTTGGTGAGTGATTTGGATAATCCTGACTGGGCTAATACTGTAACATCGTCGGCAGTATAGATATGCCCTGAAATGCCTACCTGACCGGCAAGACGGTTTCGCTTTCCTATAACTGTGCTGCCAGATATACCTACCTGAGACACAATGCCTGTGTTCTCGCCAACAGTAACATTATGCCCTATTTGAACGAGATTGTCAATTTTTGTACCTTTGCCAATGATCGTAGAGCCGACAATAGCCCTGTCGATAGTTGTATTTGAGCCGATCTCTACGTTGTCTTCGAGTATCACATTACCTATCTGCGGAATTTTTTCGTAGGAGCTGTCTTGGTTTTCTGTATATCCGAAGCCATCTGAACCAATTACAGCTCCTGGATGTATGATACAATTAGTACCGACCACAACATCTTCGCATATAACTACATTTGGGTGGCATAATGTGTTTTTGCCAATTGAAACATGACCGCATAAATTAACATTCGATTTGAGAATGACATTTTCTCCGATTAGGCAGTTTTCTCCGATAACACAAAACGGACCAATATAAGCAGTAGGATGAATGTCCGCAGATTCGTCTATCTTAGCTGTGTCATCAATATATGAATTTAGTTTCTTTTTTTTATTATCAATATATTTGATCAATTCAATAAAAGAATTGTAAGGAGAGTCTGAGAGTATGAATGCTTGAGAGCTTTTTGGCTCAGCTTGAATATTTTTATCTACGATAATGCAAGTTGCCTCGGATTTCTCGAAAGCGTCGCGGAACTTCTCGTCAGAAAAAAAGGTAAGCTCGCCGACTGATGCTGAATCAATTCGGTTGAGCTTACTAATAGTTAAATCTTTATTTCCTTTCACTTCGGCATCTAATATTGTTGCAATTTCAGAGCAAGTGAAAGTATTTGTGTTAGTCATGTTTTGTATCTCATTTATTTGGTTTATCAGGATCTGGTTCTTTCATTTCTTCTTCCGGAATGACTTCTCCGCCAGGTTTTTCATCCATTTTTTCAATTCCTTCGGTTTCATCTCTTTCGATTTCTCTGGGTTCAGTAATTCTAGATCGGGAGCGTTTTCTGGGTGCCTGTTTTGTATCCTTTTCCACATTTCTTGGGTCTTTTTTAATCTTTTGTTCGAGCTCTTCTTCGAGCTTATCCACATCAACTCCAAGTTTGCGTAATACTTTTACAGTCATATCATATTTGAAATTAACATAAGCCAATGGCTGAAGACTTTTATCCCAGACTATGTCAAAACCCTGCTCTACTGAAACCTCGCGTACAGCAGCATAGATTTTTTCTTCTATGGGTAACATCATCTGCTCTACTATCTGGTCGTATTCGCCGCCTGGCTCGAATTTAGTGCGTGCATACACGATTTTTCTTGTCTTCAGATCGGAAAGTTCCGTCATTTTTTGTTCTTTTTCATCGTCGCTCCACACTAAGCGATTCTTTTGTATATCGAACTCCAGATTTTCAATTTCTGTTTCTAAAGCTTTGATCTCTCGCTTCCATTCATCAACGAGCGATTGTATGCGTTGGTCAGCTTGCTTGGCTGAGGGGAAATGTGTCCTTATTTCATCAGAAGATATGAAAGCAACTTTCTGAGCTTTCATAACAGATAATGAAAGAAGAAGGGAAATCCCCAATAAAACGGTTGATTTAATAAAGTAATTCATATTGATACTAACAATTAATTCAAAAAACTTTTTTTCAATAAGAATGAATTATTCTGATAAGCAAGCTCCCTGATGTATTAGTTATTCGCTGCCTCTTTTAATCTTATCTAAGACTTTAAAAGTAATATCGAATTTATTAAGGGAATAAAGTACAGCCGGCGAAGCTTTATCGAGCACCAAACTAAGTTTTTCTTCTTTTGCTACATCATCAATAGCTTTCAGCATTTTGGCGCGGATTGGTTCTAAATATCTCTCGCGGCTTTCCTGAATTTCGGTCAGCTTTTGGCTTCTGAACTCAAGTATTTGATTTTCAAGCATCTTAAGTGACTGCTCTTCTTGTTGTTGTTGTTCTTGTGGCATTAGAGATTGCTGTTTTTGATACTCCTCAACTTTTGCCATAAAATCTTCCTGCATTTTCATTAGTGTATCGTTAAGCTGCTTTTGCATAGCTTTTAATTCCGTATCAGCCTGTGTAGCTTCGGGCATTTCGCTCACGATAGCATCTACATCTACTACTCCAATACTAATACCGCTTTGCGCTGCTGAATGATTGTAAAAAGCAATGATCCCTACAAACATGATCCCTAAAAATATCTTTTTCATAGTCAACTCCATATAAATTTTTAATTAAACAATTATATTATTTTCAATCAATTGAATTACAAGATAACAAATTATTGCCCAAGATGGAATAAGAATTTCCAACCGGCTGGACTTCCGCCCGGCACTACAGGGTCGAAACCATAGCCATAACTGAATCCAATAATACCAATTGGATTCAACATAAGTTTTACACCAATACCTGCAGACCTTTTTAAATCAAACGGGTCAGTTCTCTTTAAATTGTCCCATACGTTTCCTGCCTCTGCAAAACCAAAGACAAAAATCGGCATCGGGTCTAACGATACTGCAAATCGTAGCTCAGCAATGTGGCGAGCCATTACTCTACCGCCGTAATATGGACCAATGGATTGATCTTCGTAACCGCGTAGTGGCGTTACGTTCATCATCCCACTAAGTCCGCTACCACCCATAGTGAACAGCTCTAAAGGGTTCATAGTCGTATCATTTTCCAAGCCTGTAATATAACCCAGATCTGATGACATAAATAATATCAAGCGGTCCATACCATCAAGTTTCATAATTGGCTCAGACATTTCAAGACTGAGTTTTGCTTTCAGAAAATCGGTATTTCCTAAACCCAAAGCTCCCATAGCCCACTGTGTAGAAAAAGAGAACTTAGAGCCATTAGTCGGGAAAAAAAGATTATTCAAACTTATTCTTGAGAAAGTCTGTCCTACCGTTACTTCATTTGTTAAGCCAGGACGGAAATATGAATATGTATTTTCTTCGGGGACGTTATTTTCCTGAATACGAAGGCTCCAGTCGCCGCGGAAATAATCATCGGGCCATGTAAAGCGCCTTCCAAGATTCAGTGCGATACCTTTTCTTTCATAAATATAATACCAATTAGATGATGTATTATAAATATTAAAACCGATAGTTGTTGGTTCGTTGAAAAGCCAAGGCTCTGTAAAACCAAGAGCAATGGACTGATATCTGCTTGCCTGACCAAACTCCCAGTTGAAGTTAAGCACTTGTCCAGAGCCACCTCTTAGCGGCTCCATAAGTGAAAAGTTATTGAACGTAAATCCTATAGATAATGTAAGCCCAAAAGTACCGGCATATCCCACAGACGCGTTAAAAGTATCTGTGGAAC
>CAYQTZ010000039.1:0-9774 GCA_964420565.1 uncultured Hyphomicrobiales bacterium | reverse complement strand
AGCATACCCAAAGCCCGTACACTACGGATAATAGCAGAACGGCTGAAATAGTCATTAGGTCTTGTATATAGCTCTCTGCGAATCACTTTATCTTTTGTTTTTGTATTTCCTACGATATCAACTTTACGTATTTTCACTCTTGTCTGCTCGGTAATGCTGATAGTAATATCAATAGAATCCGGCGGCACCCTTGTTTCAATAAGATTCATATTGGCAAAAAGGTATCCGTTGTCAAGATATAGCGAAAGAGCGTCTGATTGCTCCTCGTTGCCCTTCAGATTTTGCTGAAATAAGCTATAGTTATAAGGATCACCCTTGTCAAAATCCAGACGATCAAGTAACTGAGCGGATTCGTAAACAGTATTACCAACAAAATTAATATCTCTGATATAGTATCTTGTACCTTCGTATAGATCAACTTCTATATGAACCTGCTCGAGATCTTCGTCATAAATAACAGTATCTTTTAGTATTTCAACGTCGCGGAATCCTTCGTTCTTATAAAAGTCAATAAGCAAGGTCTTGTCTGTTTCCCATTCAGCAAGGTCGAATTTGGTAGAACGCCAGAACTGCCACCATTTTTTGGTATGAGTTTCCTCAAATTCGCTTTCTAAGTCGCCATCATCAAAAAACTCATTACCATTGAATACAATAGACTCTACATAAAATTCCTTGCCTTCGTCCACTTCCACAATAAGATTTACGTAATTATTGCTATCAGCTTCAGACACATCAGTTTCCACAGCAGCAAAGATCAGCCCTTCTTCTTTGTAAAGATCTTTTACTTTTTTCCTTACCTTATATATATCATAAGGGGAAAGTATATCGCCTTTTATCTTACCTATGCTCTTTTTGATCTGATCTGCATCAATTTCTTCATTATTTTGAACTTTGACTTCCTGTAATCTTTCAAATTCATTGATATCGATCTTTAAAAAGATACCAAGTTCAGATATTTTTTCTACAACGATATCAACATCAGAGAACTGCCTTCTTTTCCAAAGATTAAGAATAGCTTTCTGTAATTTGGTATCGCCGGGATAAGTGAGCTGCTCGCCCACTCTCAACCCTGAAAGTGCAATAATAGTCTGAGCATCTGAAAAGCGATTACCTTCCACACTAATACCTGCAATAGTGTATTTCTCAGGTTTATATTGGGCGCTTACTGAGGAGTAAAATAAAACAGTAAATAGCAGAATAACTAAATATAATTTATTTTTTAAAAGCATCTATAACCCGCTTAATGTAAGAATCATTTTTGTTAGAGAGCTGAGCAGAAGTCTTGCCAAAACGTCTTTCCCTATTCGCAAAATCTTTGATGGCATTATACAAGTCTTCTCTTCTGAATTCCGGCCAATATTTTTCAGTAATATACATCTCGCCATAAGCCATTTCCCAAAGCAGGAAATTACTAAGCCGCATTTCGCCGCTGGTACGTATCATCAGATCAGGATCAGGAATGCCTTTTGTTTGCAAATAATCGGAGAACAGGTCATTATTAATATCCTCAGGCGATACCTTGCCGCGTCGAACATCGAGGGCAATCATCTGAACGGCTCTGACGATATCCCATCTGCCGCTATAGCTCAGAGCCAGAGTTAGATTAAGGCCTGTGTTATTTTGAGTTCTTTCATAAGCATTATGCAAAAGCTTTTGCACGACTTTCGGCAAAGAACTTATCTTGCCAATGGCTCTAAGTTTAACATTATTCTCATGAAGGTCATCGAGTTCCTTTTTCAGGAAATGCTCAAGTAACTTCATTAATATACCAACCTCGGTGGCAGGTCTTTTCCAGTTCTCAATTGAAAAAGCATATAAAGTAAGGTAATTGATGCCAATCTGGGATGAAGCTTTTACAATATCGCGAACACTTTCGATTCCCTCTTCGTGCCCTGCAGTTCGAGATTTACCCCGCTCCAAAGCCCATCTGCCATTACCATCCATAATAACGGCAAGATGTTTGGGAATTCTGCCTTCATTAATAATAATATTTTGA
This sequence comes from uncultured Hyphomicrobiales bacterium, assembly GCA_964420565.1. GTDB lineage: Bacteria > Bacteroidota > Ignavibacteria > Kapaibacteriales > UBA2268 > CAYQTZ01. The sequence goes on along the minus strand of CAYQTZ010000039.1, from coordinate 7,778 downwards.
ATATTTTTATCTTCGCTGCCTTGCTCTTTAACCCAGTCCAATCAAAACTCCTTATATAATATTGATTTCAAAAAAATTAACATTTCTAATGTTTTCATAAAAATCAAAGAACAAATTAATATATTTTTATGAAAATTACATTAGATAAAGAATACTAAACAAGCAAAATATTTTACAAAATTATGCTAAAGGTGTGATAATATCAAGAATAATGAAAAAAAAGTGAAAAAAAGTGAAAATATTCACTTTTTAATTTTTGATTTAGCAAACTGTTTTATAAATTTGCTATCTTTGCAAGTGCATGAGATTTAAAAGTTAAATAAATAGAATGTGTTTTACTAATCAATATGGAATGAATATGACAAAAGCAGACATCGTGGATGAAATCTCCAAAGCAACAGGTCTTACAAAGATTGAAACAAAAGCAGTAGTGGACGGAGTGTTTTCAAGTGTAATTAATGCAATATCAAATGGCAGGAGAATTGAGTTGCGTGGATTTGGAGTGTTTAAGCACAAAAGTCGCAAGCCGAGAATGGCAAGAAACCCTAAAACTGGCGAGTTAGTACCTCTTGACGAAAGATTCGTACCGGTATTTAAACCTTCACCAGACTTTCTGAATAAGGTAAACAATGCCATGAAAGCTAAGTACAATAAGGATAAAAAGTAATAATTATTATCCTTTTACGTTTCTGTACTAAATAATTATGAATTTGTTTAAAATATCAATTGGAGATACAAATGCCTTGCGGAAAAAAGAGAAAACGGCATAAAATGTCAACACACAAGCGGAAAAAACGCCTTCGTAAGAATCGTCACAAAAAGAAAAAGCATTAATACGATTCTTTAGAAAAAAAATTTCGAAAAAGGACCATCGGGAGTTTTTCCGATGGTCCTTTATTATTATTGAACTTGCCATTACTCTCGATATTGATAGCTTCCACACACTTTCTACCTCGGCCGGCAAAACTGCGAGAATCGGCTTTCTATGGATGAAATCCTCTAAAACTCATCAATCTATATAAATATTACCACTTATTAGATCTCCAAAGTATTAAATTAAATTATCGTCAATCACTTTATGGGAGATGAGCATAAATATTACAAAAAGAAACCATTTCAAAAATCTCATAATGAATCCATCCCAGCCATCCCTTAAAACTAAAGGAGGGAGTAACTTGCTGTAATATATACATGGGTCTTTCTCACTTACTTGTTAGAGGGAACACAAGGGGGATATTCTTCGTTTGCGATGGTAATATTTTAAAAAGATAGACAAACTAAGTCATATTTCTTATATTTGTAAATTGTATTAACGTAATTAATGGAGACAGCAATGGCAGATAAAGAACAGATAATAGAGATCATCTATTCAGCATTCGATGATATAAATGAAGAACTTCCCAAAAAAAATCGTTTAGAAAAAAAAGTAGATGAAATAATATATGGCAACGAAGGCAAATTAGATTCACTGGGTTTGGTAAATCTAATTGTTTCCATTGAATCTGCCATTGATGACGAGTTGGATAAACAAATAGTAATAGCTAACGAAAAAGCTATGTCTATGAAAAATAGTCCTTTTCGTAATGTGGAAACTCTTGCACAATTCATTCTGGAGCTTATAAATGAATGATAGAAAAGTAATTGTCATAACCGGCACAAGCAAAGGTATCGGCAGGTATTTATGTGAGTATTATCTGAAAAAGGGCAATGTTGTCGCTGGTTGTAGTCGTGGCGAGAGCGATCTTTCCAACGATAATTATATTCACTATCAGCTTGACGTTTCCGATGAAAAAATGATACGCCAGATGCTTGCTTCTGTGAACAAAAAATATGGAAAAATTGATGTGCTGATAAATAATGCTGGTATCGCATCAATGAACCATGTGCTTCTAACTCCATATAAAACAATCGAAAAGGTTTATAGGACCAATGTCTTTGGCACTTTCCTTTTTTGCCGCGAAGCTGCCAAAATTATGCAGAAGAAGAAATTCGGCAGAATTGTGAATTTTGCCACAGTAGCAACTCCTCTAAAATTGGAAGGCGAAGCCGCTTATGCCTCGTCGAAAGCAGCGATAGAATCTCTTACTCAAATATTTGCCAGAGAGTTAGCCCCTTATAACATTACAGTAAATGCCGTAGGACCTACCCCAATAGCAACTGATCTGATCAAATCAGTACCAAAAGATAAGATCAACCAGCTAATAGACAGGCAATCAGTAAAGCGTCTCGGAGAGTTTCGGGATGTTTCCAACGTAATTGATTTTTTCATCAAGCCGGAAAGTGATTTTATAACCGGGCAAATTGTTTTTCTGGGTGGTGTCTGATGCATATTGATTTTTTACTTAGTGGATTTGAAGAAAACATAAATAAATATGCTGTTATTTATAAGTCTAATATATATACTTACAGCAATTTATTGAATAAGGTAAAAAGTCTTCAGAAAGATTTTATTGACGATGGTATAATTAAAGCTAGTGCGGTAGCAATTGAAGCCGACAATCCATTCTATTCGCTTTCTGCACTTCTGGCTTTGATAGAATTGAATTGCATAATGATTCCGGTTACTCCCGATTCAATTATTAAAAAGGAAGAATATATTGATATTGCAGAAATTGAATACCTGATAAATTTTACAGGCGATAAGTGCCAGATAACAAGAACTGAGAAAAAAGCCGCAAATGAATATTATGATACTCTCAGAGAATTGGAGCATCCCGGTCTCGTTCTTTTTTCTTCGGGTACCAGCGGCAAAAGCAAAGCTGCAGTGCACGATTTTACTAAATTACTGATGAAATATAAAACTCAGCGGAAAGATCTCGTTACTCTTGCTTTCATGCTGTTTGATCACATTGGCGGAGTGGACACCATATTCTATTCGCTATCAAATGCCAGCACTGTGGTATTTCCCGAAGATCGCAGTCCTGATACGATTTGCAAAAATATTGAAAAACACAAAATAGAAGTTTTGCCGGCTACGCCTACTTTTCTGAATTTACTTCTACTAAGTGATTCGTATGAAAAATATGATCTTTCATCATTGAAATATATCACCTATGGCACAGAGCCAATGCCAAAGCATACATTAAATAAGCTAAACATTATATTCCCCAATGTGAAATTTCTGCAAAAATATGGTACAACTGAAGTTGGAACTTTGCGATCTAAATCGGAAAGCAAAGATTCTGATTGGGTGAAAATTGGTGGTGAGGGATACCAAACTCGTGTAGTGGATGGGATGCTCCAGATAAAAGCGGATTCTGCAATGCTCGGATATCTGAATGCTCCAAGCCCATTCACTGAAGATGGTTGGTTTCATACCGGCGACGAAGTGGAAGTAAAAGGGGATTATTATAGAATATTTGGCAGACGCTCGGAAATGATAAATGTCGGAGGTGAAAAAGTATATCCTGCAGAAGTCGAAGCTGTCATTCAGGAACTTGACTTTGTAGCAGAAGCAATAGTTACACACGAAGAGAATATGATAATGGGAAATATCGTTGTTGCTAAGGTATCCATCGTTGATAGCGATCACGACAAAAAAAGCATTAAGAAGATCATAAAGCAACATTGCAAAACTAAACTTCAGGAATATAAAGTACCCGTAAAGATAGAAATATATAATAAGGAATTACATAGCAAGAGATTTAAAAAAATCAGGAATTTCGAATGAGTAAAGAATTATTAAAAAAGATCACTCCTGAAAAGATCAAGCAGATAGTGAGAGCTAAGGAACAGGAAAAAAACAAAAAAGAAGTAGCCAGACTCCCAAAACTCTACGAAAAAGACCTTGCAAAAATACTTCGTGAAGAGCTTGGCGTACAGCAGGGGGATACTCTATTGATCCATAGCTCTATTGATAAACTCAATCTTGCTTTCCCGTTTTTTGTGATTATTCCTTTGTTAAAAGATGTTCTTGGGGAAAACGGAACTTTTTTGCTTCCCACCTATCCCAAACAAACATCATACAAATTTTTAAAAAGCGGCGAAATATTTGATATTAAGAAAACCCCTTCATTTACTGGCGCTTTGAATGAATTTGTGAGACGACAACCAAAGAGTATTAGGAGTCTTCACCCAACAAAATCTGTTGCTGGGATAGGTATAAATATTGATGCTATAACGAATACTCATCATCTATCGCCCTATCCTTATGACAAAACGAGCCCATATTATAAAATATCGGAATTTAATGGAAAAATTATTGGGATAGGTGTAGATACTACCTATCTTTCTGCCGTGCACTGCGTCGATGATATTTTAAAGGATAAATTCCCTGTGTTCCCATTTCATAAAGAGCTATTCAAAGCAAAATGTATAGATTATGATGGAGAGATGAAAATTGTAAAAACGTATGCACATGATATGAAAAAGATGGATTTCAATCTACCGGCATTTTTTGATAAATATGTAGAAAAAGAGATTTGCAGGGATATAAATATTCAAGGTATGAAATTTTTTGTAGCTCATTCTAAACCATTTATTAGCAGGATGATACAATTAGCTGAAGAAGAAAAGATAACAATTTATAAAAAGAAACACTATAAGTAAGCCATGAAATTAGGATTAGTTTTAACAAATGATTGGGAATTATTTGGGGATGGCTCCGGCGATTTTTTTGAAATCCAGTACGATCCTACAATGAATCTGTTAGAACTTTTTGAGAAGCAAAATGCAAAGGTTACTTTGATGGCTGAATGTATGCAGCAATGGGAGCATTTAAAAATTGCTGGCGAGCATAGTTGGGCAAAAGATATAGCCAGCGGCTGGGAAGAAGTGCTTAGAAGTGCAATAGATCATGGATCAGATGTTCAGCTACATATTCATCCACAGTGGATAGATGCAACTTACCAAGATAAGAAATGGAACTTGGATATGAGTAAATGGGCACTTTCCTCTCTTCCTGAAATAGAAATATCAAATATTATTAATAATGGGAAGCAGTATCTGGTATCTTTGTTAAAGCCAATTAATAAAAAATATGAATGTATCGCTTTTCGTGCAGGATCTTATTGCATTCAACCCTCAGATGAAGTAATTCCTGCATTGATTGAAAATGGCTTTCAATGCGATACTTCCGTTACCAAAGGGCTTTATGCTGAAGGGCTTTATGATTTCAGAAATGCTCATTCAAATATTTTTCCATGGTTTATTGATAGTGATGTAAATAAGGAAGCAACTAAAAGAAGCTCTATTATAGAATACCCGATATATTCTTTAACTAAACAATATTCCGAAGTCTTAAATAAATATTCCACAAAATTAAATAATAAAATTCTTTTTGGAGTAGATATTCCCAAAGATGAGATTGATTGGATAGAAAAAAGAGATGCTCTAAAAGAAATAAGATATCCAAGACAGAATAGATACTACAAGAAAAAAGAAAAACGGAATTTGAGTTGGTATGCAGGGAAAATCCTCTCGCGGTCTGCCATTCAGCTCGATTATGATTATCTTCCAGCAACTTTATTTGTAAAACTACTAATAAATCTTTATAATAGCAAGGATCTTGAGAGGTATAGATCAAAAGATATAATAATACCTGTTATAGCTTCAGGGCATATTAAAGATGTTCCTGATCTTTATAATATTGAAAAAATACTTAGACTAATAAACGAAGATCATAAAGACAAAATTGAATTTATGACTCTTACTGAAGCAATCAATAATTATTATAAACATAAGAAAGAGATGTGATATTACCATGAATACACTACTTATCGGTTCGGGCGGCAGAGAGCACGCCCTCGCTTATGCAATTAAAAAATCGGAGAGCTGTAAATATCTTTACTGCTCGCCGGGTAATCCCGGTATCTTCGAGCTCGCCGTTAATGCTCAGATTGATACGGGTGATTATCTTGCAATCGCTGAGTTCTGCAAGGATAAAAAGATAGACCTCGTCGTTATCGGTCCTGAGCAGCCACTCGCTGACGGACTTTCTGATTTTCTGCGTGAACGGAATATCAACGTTTTTGGCCCCTCGAAAGCCGCGGCTCAATTAGAATCTTCTAAGGGATTTGCTAAAGAATTCATGAAAAGACACCGAATCCCTACGGCAAAATATGTGAGGTTTACTGCCGATGAAGCAGGGAAAGCCCACAGCTACGTGGATGATCACACCATGCCTATCGTCCTGAAAGCTGATGGACTTGCGGCTGGCAAAGGCGTTATAGTTGCTGCAACTAAGACGGAAGCCCACACGGCTCTCGACGAGATGTTCGCAGGAAAATTCAATGAAGCCGGGAAAGAAGTGGTAATTGAGGACTTCCTTGAAGGAGAGGAGGCATCCATTCTGGCTATTACTGATGGACATGACTTTTTCCTGATGCCAGCGTCGCAGGATCATAAGAGAGTTTTCGACGGCGATAAGGGCGAGAATACAGGCGGAATGGGGGCTTATGCTCCGGCTCCGATAGTAGATCACCTAATGCTGAAAAAGATTGAAGAGAAGATAATCAAGCCCGCTATCGGAGGGATGGCTGGCAATGGAACACCTTTTATTGGCTGCCTGTATGCCGGCTTGATGATCAATGATGGCGAGCCGTATGTGGTTGAGTTCAATGTGAGGTTTGGCGATCCGGAGACTCAGCCGGTGATGATGCTTTTCAATGGCGATTTCGTCAAGCTGCTGTATAGTGCAGCAATCGGGCATTTAGATAAAAGTGCGGCATCAGTAGTGGATGATGAATACACTTGCTGTGTTGTACTTGCTGCTGATGGTTATCCTGGTTCGTATCTAAAAGGGATGGAGATTACAGGTATTGAGGATATTGACAGCGAAACTACTTATGTTTTTCATGCAGGCACAAGCAAAAAGGGCGGAAAATTATTGAGTGCAGGCGGCAGAGTGCTTGGCGTTACAAGCCGTGGTAAGACTTTGAAAGAAGCTATTGACAGGTCATATTCCGAAGTGGCAAAAATAAAATTCTCAAATATGTATTACAGAAAAGACATTGGTCAGAAAGGTTTAAGATGAGATATTTCTTAATGATTTTTAGCATATTACTTTTTTTGATCTCGGGTTGTGTTACTATTGATGGACTGAAAAAATTTGAACTCAAAGGTAAGCGTGTTGTTTTTACATTCGAGGATAATACAAGCAAAAATGATCTATTATTAATGAAAATGGCTATGAATGAATATTCAGATGTCAATACTGTAAGCGATGATTTTGTTTATAACATTTCTGATCATGAAAAAATCGGACTTTTTTCAAACCAGTTCAATTTTATAGCTACTACTTATATTCTGAGTATGAAGATAGCCAATAATGTGAAATGCTGTGCTGTAGATGCTTTGGAGATGAAGTTAGTCAAAGATATTTCAGAATCTCCTCAATATGAGTTCATAGTATCCCTTACCGGATTTGAGTATATAGCGGAAAGTGATCGCAGCTTTATTCGTCTCAGAACCAGAGTAGCACTGTGGAATTACACCTCATCCATTGAACTTTATGCTTTTGATAATACTATAAGGTATAATATCATGCCGGAGGAGTATCGGCAGATAACGAATGATACAGTGAAGTATAAGATGAATATTTGTGTGCCTGAGCGTAATATCTCTGAGGTTGAAGTATCGGGAAGCTGGTTAGAAATGATGAATTTCTTTTTCTCTGACAAAGCGGCAAATGCAATGGTTGAGCTGATCTGTGGGAAGTTCGAGAGTATTGCTGAGGAAGATTAGAGATTAGGAACTCCTGATTCCATAAGGGAAAAACATAGGAGTTACTATGATTATTTCTATATGCAAAAACATTAGTGATTTTTGTGCATGGTAGA
>CAYQTZ010000038.1:1914-13508 GCA_964420565.1 uncultured Hyphomicrobiales bacterium | reverse complement strand
AAAGCTCGGTTGGGTCAACAGATATTCTGTATCCTTTGCCCAAAGTCATACCAACAATAAAAAGCAGTAGAGCCACAAAAGTAACAATACCTACTTTTATCTCTTTAGATTTGTCATAATGCATATTTATGAATTGCCATCAAAAAATGGCACTATCAATAATTAAAAAAAATTAAAAGGGAATACTACCTCCCCTTGAGCTACCTTCGAATCTTGAGTCAGTGCCAAAATCGTACTCTTCATCATCGTCGTTATAATCGTCTGAGTTATCAGATGTGTTATCTGAATCTTTGCGATTGTCTAACAAAAGCATCTGGTCAGCTAATACTTCTACTACGTGGCGTCTGTTTCCGTTTCTGTCTTCAAAGTTGCGAGTCTGGATTCTACCTTCGATATAAATTCTGGATCCTTTCCCCACTAATTTGTTTACCACCTCAGCGAGCCCTCTCCATGCAACGATTGTGTGCCAATCAGTGTGTTCTTGTAAATTACCTTCGCGATCCTTCCATGTTTCTGAAGTTGCGAGTCTAAATGATGTAACCGGTATACCGCTTGGTGTGAACTTTAGCTCCGGTTCTCTTCCTACATTTCCTATCAACATAACCTTGTTCAATGTTCTTGACATTCTTATTCCTCACATCATTACTGATACTAAGCTTATCAAACGATAAAATACAAAAAATTTTATTAATATGAAAAAGAAAAGATTAAATATTTGTGGGTTGTGGAATTATTTGTTTGAATTATATTCAATTTCGAAATGCTAAAGCTTATGCCTCCGGGGGGAAGGCATAAGAAATTTGTTTTGCAATTTCATTCATAATTTCTGGTTTGTCATAATACCCGGATTCAATACGAGCTTGTATTGGGTTGAGCTTTTGCGCTTCTGCCGAAAGCTCCAATCGGTCTGTTTGGTTAGCCAAGCGGCTATGTGCGGCATCGGTTTCCTTACCGAGCGGCTTGCGGTTATTTTTATTCGTTTGGTTGGAATAAATCCCCGCGGAACTGTTTACACTGTCGATATTCATCATTATTTCTCTTTAGTATATAATAATACAGACCTTTGTTTTACCAAATTTCGTAATTTTTTATTAATATTCCTAACTCTAACATCAATTTTTTTTATCTGTTCACTATCTTTTTTCAATAATTGTGCCAGATTCTCATCCCATTCCTTAGCATTTTCATCTATAAATTGTTTTCCTTTTTCAGAATTGTACCAATCATCAAGATTTTCGATACTCTTCTTTCTTTCACTATATAAATCGGCAAGAATTTGAATTTCTTTAATATCAAATTCTTTATTTGTAGATAAAAATTCTGCAATCTTCTTAGTTTTATGTTCTAAGTCAAAAAAAAGACTGTTCATAATCTTGTTTTTCTATATTTTTACGTTAGTTAAGCTACCTTGTTCTAAGGTACTTGCCACAATTCTGGCTATTTTCAGTGTTATTTCCGGTGGATATTGATGAACCACTTCCTGTGTTTCTTTGTCAATGAGTTTTAGTATCATTCTTTGGGTTTCTTCGTCCTTAGAGAATTCTATTTTCAAGTTTTCTTCTTCCATTACGTTATTGATCTTTTCCTCGAACTCTGTAAGCTCCCTACCCGAAAATGGGTCTTCCTTTTTTTTATCCCTTAATTCTTCGGTCTTTTCGCTGATAGTCTTAGTTTCCTGCTCTTGCTCTTTTGAATTGAGCAGTATTTTAGACGACTCAAGCTTATCCTCCTCTGTTTTGGGGATTTGGGGTTTCAGACCGTCGAACCTTCGGGCATCTAAAGGCCTAATGCTATTTATTGAATTAATCATGTCTAACTCCTTTTAGACATAGTAAAAAAAATATTTATCAATGTCAAGAAAAAAATCTATTAATAATATGAATTGGATGTTGTTCCGTATCCACCAAGCATCTGGTATTGAGATTCAGCTTCAAGATAGACTTTCAGAATATTTTCATATTCTTTCCTGAGAGCTTCTGCCTGGGAATCTATTCTTAATTGTAATTGTTCAGTTCTTTTTGTTGTTGTTTGTATCTGGTCCTGCAATGAATCTTTCCTTGAGGCTATTATAGAATCCGAGCCAGTATAAGCATAAATAGCTTTGTTCATTTTTGCAGCAAATCCATCGGCTGAAATAAAAAGATCAGATACTTTCTGCGGATCATCTTTGAGTAGATTTTCCAGCTTCTCGGTATCGTCAATATACAATTTGCCGGCTTTGTCTATACTAATTCCAATTTCAGTAAGGTATGAAGGTATATGCTCGTCGTCAGAAGGTGTTTGTACGGATGAAATTTTCTGACTTGGGAGACTTCTCACTACTTGTCTTAGACTACTTACGCTTGAATCTCCTCGCAGCATGGATTTATTAGAATCAAGGAATCCGAGAAGGTCGTTATAAGCCGTTATCAAGGGTTGTAGCATATCTTTGACTTTGCCTGTGCCAACTGTAGTTGTCAGAGTGATCTGCTGCTCGTCTTCATCTTGTGCTTTATGCAGATTGATCGTTACTCCCTCTAAGGCGTCTGTTACGGTGTTTGTGCTGCGTGTTACCCTAACGCTATTAACTATTATTTCGGAATTCAGTTCGTTAGTGTCTGCCACTTTGAAATAGGCGTTGTCTGGTTGTGCTTCATCGTATGTGGCTCTGTTATCGGTTCCTGAATTTAAGGAATTATTAAGTCCGAGAGCGTTGAGCACGTCAGAACCAGATGTAAAGCGGATATCGTTGGTTACCTCATCTCCATCATTTGTTCTTGTCGTACCAGTTTCTTTTGCTGTGAAAGTAAGTCTGCCTGAAGTATTTGTAGATTTCACTAATGAAGCAGATATCCCGATATCTTCGGTATTATTTACAGCATTAGCAATTTTTTTCATTGCCGCTTCGTTGCTGATAGTGGAATCTCCAAAATCAACGGATACATCTTTGCCGTTGATATTGAAGGTATGCTCGCCCGTTAAAGAAAAATCATCTGATAGGTTGAGAGATTTGGCTACTAATACATCGTTAGTAGCGAGCCTGTTAACTTTTAAAGTATTAACCCCAAGCAAGGCGGTTGAGGAGGCTGAAACTGTAACAACGTTTGAATTGGATGTAGCAATATCTCTGGTAACGAATTTGCTATCGGCGTTGGTGAGTTTATTGAACGACAGATCGTATCTGTCTCCGCTTATTTCGCCAAAGGTATCGATAGAGCCAAGCAGAGAAGAAATTTTAGTGTTGAGCTGATTAAAGAATATCTGCTTTTGTTCGAGCGTTTGCTTTTTTTTATTTAAAGCATCAACTTTGGGCTGCTCGGTTTTCCTAAAAGTATAGGCGATCAGCTCAGACTGGCTCATATTGCTTGTATCCTCAACGCTTGAGGTCAATGCACTTAGTAGGTCAGACATATTGATACCTTTTTTATAAATTAATCAAAATTAAAAGCTTTAGCCCATGCTTCTCTAAGTTCCTGAATAATATGCAGGGCTTCGTCGAACTTTTTCTGAAAAATGAGACGCTGGCAATACTCATACAGGCGATAAAGCCGCGTAGAGGTTTCCTCATACTCAAAGTTAAGAGCGCCCATAAGTTCAATCAGCACTCTACTCATTTTATTAATATCTTTTCTTTTACAACTAACAATAAAAAGATCATACATCTTTAAGATGATCTTTTCTTTACTCCAGGAGTATACCTCTTGTTCTATATATGAAGGTATTTTCCCTCCTTTTTTGCCGCCATAAGCTTTTGTGGCAGCTAATTGCTGGGCTGTATTTGCCATAATTTCCCCAATTTAACCATATTACAAACTGCAAAATTGAGTAAAGACGGTAAGTGTATCCGTCTTTACCCAAATTATAATTCTTTTTGTCAATTAGCCCAGCTATTAATATTAACCGAACAACTGCAAGTAAGACTGCGGCTGCTGGTTTGCCTGAGCTAAAGAGATCAAAGATGCCTGTTGCAGGAACTGAGACTTAATAAGTTCAAGCTGTTCGACAGCAACATCTGTATCTTCAATTCTCGAAACTGCTGCTTTATAGTTGGTTATCTGTGACTTAAGTAACTCTTCCTGAGAGTCAAGCCTCACCTGGATACCACCAAGATATGAAGCAACTTTATTAACATTTGTCAAAGCACTTGCCATACTGGTAAGTGTTGTGCCGATATTATCAGATGAAAAAATACCTAGATCATCTTCGGCTACACTATTCAAATCTTTCAGATTCAACCCAACTACACCACCAAAATCTTCTAAATCTTCAGTAGCGTTCAGCTCAAATGAACTGGAGTTCAATACATTGAAATCATCTACATTGCCTTTGGTCAGGTCTATTCCAATTGTCAATAAATTATTCTGATAATCATAGCCAATAACCCAGTCTCCTGAGAACCCACCTTTTAGAAGCTCGCGCCCACCAAACACAGTTGAATCTACTGTAAACTGAATCTGCTCTGCTAAGCGATAAGCACCTTTGGCTAAAGCTACTTTTTCATCTGTGCCCAAAGCACCCGAAGAAGCAGTAGCGGCAGAGTCTTTGATCTGTGTTAACAGATTATTGATATTATCCAAAGCATCCTGTGTAATTGAGGTAACGTTTTTTGCGTCGCCTGTTGATTTTTGTGCAGATGATAAAGCACCATTACGTGCCTGCAAAGCACGAACTGTGATGTATCCTGCAACGTCGTCAGCAGCAGTATTGATACGTTTACCCGTTGATAACCTTAGCTGTCTTAAAGCTATGTTATTACTGCGTGATGATAATGCATTATATGCATTTTGAGCAGGATTATTTGTACGAATGCGGGATCCACCCGAAATAGCAGTTGGCATAATAACCTCCTTGTAGTAATTAAAAGTTAATTATTTTCTCGTTTCGGGCGTCCTGCCAATTTTATAATTATTTTCTTGTTCCTCACCAACACTTTTCGGCATTATTTTATAATTCTTTAATACTTTCTTTTGAAAAAATATTAAACCTCAGGCATATTTATGCTTAATGCTATTTAAAGCAACGACTTAGCGAGAATAAAAGATTTTCAAAGAACATTTTACTATTTGTCAATAGTATTACTGCCGTAGATTTCAGCAAATTCTATGCCTGAAATAAATGCCTCTGTGCCGTCTATTGTTTCTATTATTACGTATTCCGTAGCGGGTAGCACTGCCTTGCCGTTATATACGGTATCGCAGTCAACTGTTACTGTAATATAATCACCATTATTTGAGAGTGTTATCAATTTTTTTTCTCTAATTATGGCTTTTATTGAATCCGCATTGGCTAATATTCTTTCATCTTCATTTATATTAGAGCCGAAAGTGTCGTAATTGAATTTTATCGAGGGGTGTGCTTCGAAATTATCTGCTATTGTTCTGATGTAGAATCTCAAACCACTACCCTTTATGATTTCTACTGTGAATCTTGCCTGAAACTGAGTTATATAAGCTGTAGCAAGCGCAACACGGGCGTTTGCTCTCAGATGTAAAGCATTTGTATATTTTTCTGGCTTTTCAGCGGTTTCTAACCCAGACATTATCAAGCCATAAATTACTACATCATCATGTTTGTTCAGTGTAAATCTATCAGGACTGCAAGCAGTCAGCAAGATTAGAATCAATATTACAGGTATTAGTTTTTTCATTATTATTTATTATACCTCAGTTCATCCGGGGAAAAGATCCTATCGAAAAATCCAATGTTTATACCAAGATAATACCCTGAGAAGCTCGTTGCTTCGCCAAATTCCTGCTGAAAATTGCCGCTAAAACCCTTGTCAGTACTTCCTGAAGCATATCCTAGCGACAACCCCACGTTAAGCGATTGTACTAATCTAATATTTATCCTGCCTCCAATATGCAACACTGATGAAGGATAATAATTCAGCTCTACGAATGGTTCTGCTGAAAGTTCGTCCTGAATCAATGTTTGCCACCATCCGATACGTATTGGTGCTATTCCAACTCCCCATTCTGAATATCCGAGCATGATCACATTCAGCAAAGATGTCCCGGCGTATAGATTCTGGTGTATAAATGGCAACGATAGGTAACTGTTAGCCAGTTTGAAAATAAATCCCTTCATTAAGGTATTATCTTCCAGTTCGTTACCCTGATCGTCGTATTCAGTTTGTTTGTTAAACACAGATCTTTTTGAGTTGCTGCCTATCGCTGTTAATTGTACAAGGCCAACATTCCAGGAAGAATGCTCGTGGTGCTTCCATTCAGTTTCGGTTTCTGGTATCAAATTTGCAAACTCAAGGAACGATGCTCCAATACCAAAATAAGCCATTGTTACGGTGTTGGGGCTTTCGCTTTTCTTGGCGAGTACCATTTGGGGATTATTTGGATTATTCTGACCCAAAGCAAGTCCTAAGTATGCTTTCAGATTTAAACCTCCGATAGAGCCAATATCCAAGGACCCCGACAGATTAATATACTGCGATGGGTAATATCCCAAACCTCCTGAAGCTGTAATAGCGATGTAAGGGATTTCGCGGCGCAAATACCATCTTTTTTTCAGGTATATAGGTGCTATCGAAGCTAAAGTATTTTCAACTTTTGAATTTGGAGAAATCAGTTCCAGTCCATAAGATCCTATTGTCCAATCGGGAGCATCTCTGAACCAACGTAATCGCCATTCGCCTATACCCATGCGGTATATACCGCCAGCAAAAACATAGTTCTTCTGGCTTTCTATGTCAAATATAGTTTTGCCAAAAGTTGGGAATATGGCAAACGGACCAGCTCCATAACCATCGCTAAAACCATTTATCAGACCAATCCCCTCGAAAAGCCCTATCCTGATATAGTTGGGATATTCTCTATCTACAATGCTGTCTCGTTGGATTATGTCACGTTCGGTGATAAATGTTCTTGATGAAGGATAAATTATTCCATTGTCTCTATTACCTGGGGCATTTGTTTGCTCATAGAATCGTGTAGTATCTACTTCTGTTATAGTATATATATCTTGCTCGAAACGTGATATTGGTGCTGAGCAGCTAAACAGCAGAGATATGAACGCGACTACAAAGAATAGTATAGATAAAATTTTCATGATCTCAGAGTTTTATTTTATACAACATTTATACTTAATGACACTTTATCTGATAATTCTGCTTTGATTTTATCGCCGCTTTGTATTTTCCCTACTCCCTCGGGGGTTCCTGTAAATATGCAATCACCTTTTCTTAATGTAAATACTTTTGAAAGATATTCTATTAGCAGTCCTACGGGACGAGCCATATCCTGAGTATTGCCGCTCTGACGAAGTTCGCCATTTACTTTTAGATTTAAATCAAAATATGGGATATCTTCGCCAAATTCATCGGCAGGGATTATCGTTGATATCGGTGCTGATGTAACGAAGCCCTTAGCTACTGCCCATGGCTTTCCTTTTTCTTTGGCTGATTTTTGCACATCCCGCAGAGTAACGTCTATACCGACAGCGTAACCGGCTATATATTCTCTGGCTTCAGATTGGTTTACGCTTTGGCAGTCCTTACCTATCACAACGACAAGTTCTACTTCATGATGAACATTATTTGAGAAATCAGGCAATATGATAGCCGATCCATCTGGAATGAAGGCTGCGGGTGGTTTAATAAAAACTACAGGGTCTTTGGGTACATCTCCGCCCATTTCCTTAGCATGCTTTTCATAGTTTTGACCAATGCAATATATAGTGCCGATTGCTAATTTCTTACCATCTGTAAAAGTATATTCTATATCCATTTTATTATTCCAAAATTGTTAATAATTCAGTGGTGGAAATCTGGATTTTTTTCTGACCGTATCTTTTTTCTCTTTAATGAATGTGCTATCCCGAAGATTATCAGTAACTTCAGGTTCTTCGGAAGCTTCAAAGATGACCAATGAATCAATCATAGCAGAAAAAGTAAAATGCTTTTGTTTATATGGCAGACTTTTATCAGCATATATATTAGCCATGATCTTGCCCCAGAGCGGTGCTGCGGCATAACTTGCGTATCCATATTCTCCGGTAAACCTAATTCTCTGATCGTCGAAACCAAGCCAAAGCCCCATAGACAGTTGAGGAGTAAAGCCAACAAACCAGGCATCTGTATAATCATTAGTTGTGCCTGTCTTGCCAGCAGCGTCCACATCGGTGAAGTAAGTCCTGACGGATCTTCCTGTGCCGTGATCTACTACTCCCTTTAGCATTTTTGTCATTATATGAATTATTCTTGGTTTTAATGCAAATTTTGCGTTGTCGGCTTTTTTCTTTTCAAAAACAATGTTGCCGTATTTATCTTCTACTCTTTTAATAGAAAAAGGATTTATATGGATACCTTCGGTAGCGAATGTTCCGAAAGCAGAAGTCATTTCCAAGGGGCTAACGTCTCCGCCTGCACCGAGTGCTATGGCGGGAACTGCCATAAGCGGTGAATCTATGCCCATTCGTTTAGCAACGCTGATCACTTTATAAGGAGAGGTAACCATAGTAACAAGTCGCGCTGATACAGTATTAATTGACGACACCAAAGCGCTGTAAAGCGTTCGGGTCTCGCCTTCTTCGCAGCCGCCAGTCCCTCTGGGAGACCATGTGTCCCCATTTGGCAGTTCATAAGTATATGGACCGCACTCAATATATGCACTGGGGTTCAGACCCTGTTCGAGTGCTGATGAATAAACAAATGGCTTAAATGATGACCCGGGTTGGCGTTTGATCTGCACTGCATGATTCAGCGAATATTTGGCATTTGGATTCTCCTGCATGAATTTAGGTGAAGCGCCTACCATCGCCTTAATTGAGCCATCGAAAGGATCAACGACTACAACACCGATCTGAATAGTTGTTGCGGCATATTTTACAGAATCAACGAATTTTTTGTTATTACTATATGATTTTATTAAAGATTTTCTTTCTTTTTCTGTTGCAACGGCATACTGGGGAGTATTTCTAATAGCTTTCTGTATTAGTTCATCTAAAAGAGTTTTGTTTCGAGCCCAGTTCCAGTTTCTGCGGAACCTATCTTGAAAATCTTTTAAGTGGCTTTCTACTGCTTTTTCGGTTGCTTCCTGAATTCTTGAATCGAGAGTGGTATGTATAGTCAGCCCGTCGCGGTATATGTCATGCCCAAGTATTTTGGAGCTTTTTTTTAATTCATTGCGAACCATCTCTACAAAATGAGGTGCCATAAAGACTTTATTTTTCTCTCTTATACTGCCTATTTTCAGATTAAGTGGCTCATTTTTGGCTTCGTATCTTTCTCCGGCATTTATAAATCCTGCATCTTCCATTAGGTAGAGTACTAAATTGCGGCGCTGAATAGCCATGTCCATATTATTGATACCATTGAATTTGTTGGGATTTTTCAGTATTCCGACCAGATAGGCACATTCAGATAAAGTAAGTTCTGATGTTTCTTTGCCCAGATAGGTATTCGCTGCTACTTTTATGCCATAAGCACCTCTGCCAAACCAGACTGTGTTGGCATACATTTCTAATATCTCATTTTTCGTATATGATTTTTCTATCTCTACGGCTGTAACTGCTTCTTTTAGCTTGCGTTCTAAAGTAGTTGCATGGGTAAAAAAGAGATTTCGCGCTAACTGCATTGTAATGGTCGAGGCGCCTTCTTTCATTTTGCCTGCCATAATATCTTTTATTGCGGCAGAGAATATTCTACCGAGATGAATACCCCAATGGTCGTAGAACTTTCTATCTTCTACGGCTATCAGAGCATTGATAAAATTAGCAGGAATACTATCGAATGATATTGATATCCGGCGTTCGATAAAAAAATGATCAAGAATTTTGCCGTCAGCACTGATCACCTGCGAGGCATAATTCTGATCTGGATTTTCCAACTGATCCAAAGAAGGCATCCCAAACGATGTAGTACTGTTTACATATATAATTAATGCAAACACAACGACCAAAGTTATGGATACAAGCAATATCAAAAATTTTAAAGGTGTCATAATCTCTATTTTATCTAATTACACTTAAAGCATTTGGATAATATAACGATAATAAGTGAAAATTAATATCCTGCAATCTATTTTTCTTTTAATACTTTCTGTAATGATACTCTCCGTAATCGTTTGCGGTAAATGTCCAACTCTTCGCCAGGTCTTTGCTCTAAGGGTTCGAGCTCGCCTGCCGACCTGCCTTCTAAGAGATCCCTGTCCACTCCGTATTCAACTAAGCGGTCAATAACGAAATTTACTCTGTTTTTCCCGAGAATGTTATTATAAGCTATAGTACCAACGTCATCAGTGTGGCCAACGAGCAAGACTTTAATTATTCTTTTTTGATACTTTTTAATATTATCTGCTAATTTAAAAATTGCCTGCTGCCAGGTCTGATCTGTTCCGTTCCCATTGCTGTCTAACACAAAGGGATATGGTGCATTATATACATCTGTCGGGAAATTAATCCTAAGCTGAAACATCTGTGGCAATAAAAAATCCTTATTTAGCACAGAAGTTGTGTCATCTCTGTCAATTCTGATTCTTTGGCTATCGTAAAAATATTCTTTGGCTTCGGCAGTTATTTCGTATTCCTCACCTTTTTTTAGCCAGACTTTGTATTCGCCTGCAGTACCGGATTTCATTTGCATTTTTTCTTTTTCAACAGAATCTGTGGAATCAATTTGCATAATAGTTATATCTGCGTTAGCCACAGTCAAATTGGTTTCTCTGTCTCGGATATTACCACGCATTTTAAAGAATTTTGTAATAATTATATCTGGATCTTCTAAAATAATAATATCTTTCGGCTCTTCCACCTTAATATCAATCTCAATACTGTCTTCTTGTTTTGCAAAATCCATTTGCTTAGCGATTACCACTTTTCTACGAAGGTATATATCAAAACCGCCTTTCATGCTTATCAAGCTCTTTGCTTTATCCTGATTCGATGTATAATAAATCAAAGAATCGCAATTACCCGGCGAGCTGGGGAATAATTCATCCGCGGTGGTATTCAGAGGTGGTTTCAGATTATCAGCTGCTGAGAAAAGCCCCTCAGTTGAAGACAGAGCTTCAATATTTTCTGATAAGGCAATATCCCAAAATCTTTTTGATACTTCAGAAACAAAGATATCATATCCTCCTACAGTTTCGTGTCCCGAGGATGCAAAGTATAGTTCGCTACCATCTTTGCTTATAAATGGAGTAAGTTCGTCGCAGTCAGTATTAATATTATCCCCGCAATTGATCGGTTCAGACCAGCTACCATCTTTCAATCTTATAGAGTACCATATATCGGTTCCTTGATTTAAATAGGGGCGATCAGACGCAAAGAAGAGTACATTACCATCTGCTGATAAGGACGGATGAGATTCCCATGAAAAATCATCATAAGAAATATTTGGCTCAATTGGATTTACGGCATTAAGAAAATCTTCGTCGAGTATTGCTTCGTAAAGATCTGATGTAGCAACTACACCCCGGCTAATGTCAATCAAAGTCTCAGAGCCGGTATAAGTGCTGTTTTGGGGGATTATTCTGCTTTCTTTAGCTGCGAAAATTGCTTTCTTGCCCACGAAAGTTGCTCCGCCCATATTACCAATTATTGGCAAAGACATAGCCGAAACTATAGTTGCCTTATTCTCGCGAGGCATTCTTACAAGAATCATT
>CAYQTZ010000038.1:0-1904 GCA_964420565.1 uncultured Hyphomicrobiales bacterium | reverse complement strand
AAGAAAGCGACCATTCATCTGATGGAGAGTTGAGCTGTCTGACTCTTTCGAATACGTACCATTCTTCGGCTGTTTTTCTGTAAGAGTAAGAAGTATCAACTGGCTTGCCTGACCATTTTTGTGGGAAACATAACTGGGTTGGCGGCAACGGACAATCTATCTCTTTTTCCTTAGTAGGAACTTTGTTGCATGATAATATCATTATATACAACATAAGAAATGAGATATGTATTAGTTTCATCTTCATTATTCCCATTAATTAATCAAAGGTACATGGCAGAAGAAGCGCTTCCCGAAGTACTCTAAGGTATGCGTTTTTAGAAATTTCTATTGCTCCGAGACGTTCAGTGTGGTCGCATATAAACTGCGTATCGAGCAGTATCATACCTCTTTCTTTCATTCTGTCAACTAAATGATAGAAAGCAGCTTTCGAGCCATTGCTTTTTCTTGTGAACATTGACTCACCAAAGAAAGCACCTCCGATAGATATACCGTATAATCCACCCGCAAGCTCTCCGTCTGCCCATGTTTCCACAGAATGAGCATATCCAATCTTATGAAGAATTTCAAACGATTCGATAATATCGTCAGATATCCATGTGTCGTCCCTATCGGCGCAAGAGCGGATCACTTCGCCGAAACGTCTATTCACAGAATAAGAAAACCCGCTCTTGCGGATTGACTGTCGCATAGAGCGGGAACGCTTTGCTCTGTTTAATGGAATAATAGCTCTCGGATCGGGCGAGTACCAGTATATATCTCCATCTCGGGATTCCGCCATAGGGAAGAAACCTTGCTGATAGGCGTCCAAAAGAAGTTCGGGCTCGAGTATGTTTCTCGAAGACAAATCAGTTTCTTTATCAGAGCTATTTAAACAAATTACATATCAATATTTTTTTGTCTTTCTGTCTGCATCTTGTCGAAGTCAGCTAAGAATTGCTGCAAACCGATATCTGTCAATGGATGCTTCAATGATTGCATCAGTGCTTTGTATGGTACTGTTGCAATATCGGCACCAGAGCGAGCTGCCTGAATGATATGCATTGGATGCCTGATAGATGCGGCAATTATCTGAGAATTATAACCCTGAATTCCCCAAATATCACCAATTTCCTCAAGTACATCTTCGCTGCTCGTGGAAATATCATCTAAGCGGCCCATGAATAATGATACATAAGCGGCGCCTGCATTATTAGCAGCAATTGCCTGAGTTGTATTGAAGATCAATGTAACGTTAACCGGAACATCTTTCTTAGCAAGTGCATGAGTGGCGGCAAGACCTGCCGGTATCATCGGAATTTTAATTGTTGCTTCTGGGAACCATTTTAATATGTCTTCTGCTTCCTCAAGCATTCCCTTAGTGTCTATTGAATTGACTTCTACGGAAAGATGGCCTCCGACTAATTTATGTATCTCTAATATTCTTTCTTTGACATCAACTTTGGGGTCTTCCTTTGCTAATAGCGAAGGATTAGTTGTAACGCCGCTGATTATCCCCAGATTCGCACATTCTCTGATATGATCGATATTGGCTGTGTCTAAATATAATTCCATTGTTTCTCCTTAGTTTTCTGATTTTGATAATTAAACTATATATAAAGATATGATTTTTCAAATAAATGAAAAAGTAATTTTTTTTCGACAGCATGGAATTTTTTCACTAAACATAAATCAGGTAAAGAGATAACCAAATTCTTTCAATTCCTGACCGTAGCGAAGAAATAATTTCATATAAATCAGTTGAGTTTTTATGGAAACAGCCCTCTTTTTGAGGCAACCATTGACTGCTGAGGATATAGCGGTCAGCAGTCGGCGGTCAGCTTTCAGCGGTCAGCGGTCAGCGGTCGGCGGTCAGCGGTCGGCGGTCAGCGGTCAGCGGTCAGCGGTCGGCGGTCAGCGTAAGA
>CAYQTZ010000037.1:0-13707 GCA_964420565.1 uncultured Hyphomicrobiales bacterium | reverse complement strand
GTTTGTAGGGAACACGCATGCGTGTTCACTACGGTTATGGGGACTGGTAATACAATAAGATGGACTCCATCTGCGAGATGGAGTCCATCTGACAAATCCTCCACTTCACCCCCAATTCTCATTCCCAAACTCCGCTTCGCCCCAGCCCTCATTCCCAAACTCCGATTTGGGAATGCACTTTTCACAATAAAACGATCCAAGTGCAACTTGGACAGAAATGATCCTTACCAAATCGGAATTTGGTAAGGAGGGAGATGGTAATTTGTAATTTTTAATTCTCCAGCCCACAAGAAAGAGTGGTGTTTGTGAAGATCATATCCTCATAGTAGGCAGTAATTGTGGACTAATTAACCAATAACTTTTTATACCATGTATTCCCATTGCCGGATACAGTAAGCATATATACGCCGGCAGGAACAACTCTATTGCTATTAGTATTTTTTCCCCAGATTAGTTCTTTTTCTTTGTCTAACTTACCGTTGAATAATTCTGCAACTACTCTTCCTTCAATATCATATATTTTTATGGAGCATTCTGTAAGAATATCTGAGCTAACTTTGATAACAGCATTATGTGTTACGGGGTTCGGCTGAATATTAATTTCGACATTGCCACTTATTTGGGTTTGTGTTGGGATATTTGTAAAATAATCAATTATTTTAAAGTCCCAAACACCGCGTCCATAGGTGCCAAAGCGGGCAGTTTTTGTTTCATTAATATATTCTACAGTCCAGTATATCTGATCGGGGCTGTCAAAAGATGCAATATCATACCATTTGCCAGTATCTACATAATAAGCATAAGCACCTAACTGCGTTGCTGCAAATATTACTTTCTCATCTTCGCTCATTGCCAGGTCATAAACCATAGTATTTGGCAGCCCATCTGTTATTCCAATGAATGTCTTGCCGTGGTCGTGGGATACCATGACTCCGTCTTCGGAATATCCGCTGCCGCAAATATATAAAGTGCCAAAGTTTTTCTTAGATGGCAGTATGTGCGACCCGTAAAAATAGTGTCTGTTAGGTCCGTCATGTCCTTCAGTTTTCTGCCATGTTTCGCCTGCATCTTTAGAAAGGAAAAATTCGCCTTTAGCTCCTGCTACATAAATATATTCCGGGAATATGGGGGAAATACCGATAGCCGATAAATTAGCATTGTCATGATAGGTTTTAAAGTTATATGATAACTGGCTGGCATTGATCCGCAAGTCATCATATTCTAACTTCCAGACATAACTGCCGTTATCCTCGCTGCCACCAAGTATATAAGCTACTTTAGGGTTTTTGGGGTGAGCTTGCATCGGTGCAAGCCACAACCAGTTTTTGCCTTTGAAACTCCACGTCTTTGATATGGTATATAAAGGGTTGTTCAGGTTTTGGTATAGCATAGCGAAAGTAATGTATTCAGTCCAGAGATGAATGCCGCCATCAGAAGATGTCAGGTGACCGTAATCGCCGCTGATTGTTTGTTCGAAGCCAACTGTTTTGCCCGAATCTATTAAAGCTCTTTGGAAACCCTGATCCTGACTACCAGCATATATTGATCCTGTATGCCTATCTGTATATACGCTGTAATACTGACTTACATTTAGTCCTTTTAGCGATATATTATTTACTGTTTTGCAATTATCTTCGGATTTATACAGACCGCCGTCGGTAGATATGAGGATTAATTCTTTACCCGATGGCTTACGGAAAATATCTATACCTGGTATATCTGCGTGCAGTTTGTTTACAATATCTCCATAATACTCTTGCCATGTATTGACCTTTTCGAAAGAGTATCCGGCGTTATCACTAACGTAAAGTTCTACACCACCATAGAATAAATACTCAGGTCTTTTATAGGAAATGGCAAAACTATTATCCATAAATGGGCCAGAGGCGACGGACCCCGTTGAAAGCCAACTTTCTCCACCGTCGTCTGAATAATAGAAATGTGTATTTTTGCTACTGGATACCCAGCAAGCAAGTGAGAAAAACTCGTCGCCGCCTTCTAAGCTTCCTTTAATGAATAATTTTGAGGGAGAACCATATTCAAAAATACTTGAAATATTATTATTTATTACTTCGTATTCATCAATATCAACCGAACCAAATTCAGTATTTGATACATAGTAAACGGCTGATGATTCAAAGGGAGATGTCCAGATATCTTTGTCTAAGGGCGTGCCTTCGAAAACATGAATTTGTCTGAAAGTAGCAGCGGCATCGTCGGAGTAGTAAATAGCCGTTTCTGATGATTTTATTTCACTATTATATTGGCTCGTTAGTATGTAATAATCCTGGCTGTTATAACGCAATATCCCTCTCTTTATAGTTCCCGAGTTGAGTGGTTGCTCAAGACCTGAGGCTCTTTCCCAAGTAATGCCTTCGTTGTCTGAAAAATGGACTTGGGCTGGAGAATTGGAGGCAACTATGATGCGTTTATTGCCGTCAATTTCAGCTATTCTGACTGTTTTAATATTGTTGAACTTTATGCTGTTATTCAGGCAGGTCCAGTCTTTGCCCTCTAAAGTACCTCTCCAGACATTTCCGCCTGATGAAGCTACATAGATAAAACCTCTGTCGAAGTCAATATCTGCTGTGTGTACTCTGCCTGATAAATTATCGCTGCCTTTTTCTATCCAGACTCCGTGCATCATTTCGATTTGAACTGTGTCTGATAATATCTGGTCATGCTTATTTTTGCTGAGCAAATATTCAATTTCATATTTTTTTATTTTGTATTTCGATGATCCAGTTTCGCGGTCAATAATTTTCCAGTTCATCCCATCTTCGATTCGGTGCATATTTTCGTACCATTGTTCTCTCTTTTCCTTAAATTGGGGGTCATCTTCCTTGCTCATAGTGTTCGTTTCTGTTTGTGCGGACAAAGTGGAGGTTCCTGCTATAATTAGTGTCAGAGAGATAAGGGTAAGGTATTGTTTAAATAATTTCATATACATTTCCAATATTCATATAGTTAATTTATTTTTTTTAAATAAACACTTTTCAATCAAAAATATTTTTATTTGGCTATAAGTTACTTGAAAAAATTATTAATAATTTTGTAATAACCCAAGTATTAAAATATTATCTTAAGCCCAAATTAACATTATTCTAACTAAAAAACAATGAAACAAATAGATGAGAATTACGTTTTATCAAATGTTTTAGATAATAATTACCATAATTGTTTAATTTAAGGATTTAATTTTGAAAATTGTAATATCATTATTAGTTGTTTGCTTAATTATTACTCAATTGAGCTATGCCCAGCAAAACCGAGAGGGAGCAATCAATGGATATATTAAGGAACAAGGATCTGAAGAAACGCTCGTAGGTGCAACAGTTTACGTAGTCGGTACCAAAAAGGGTACTTATACGAATAAGGCAGGTTTTTATTCTATACCAGAATTGAAACCTGGTAAATATCAGTTAAGGATATCTTCTATTGGTTATGAAACAAAGATTGCTGACGTAGAAATTACTGCTAATAAAAATATTCGCAAAGATTATGTCTTATCTAAAGGAGAAATACTCACCGAAGAAGTCCATGTTCAGGCGGAGCGGGAGATAGAGAAAAGAGAAATATCTGTAAGCAAGATAAATATCCCCGTTGCACAGATGAAGGAAATTCGCATAGGTGGTGAATCTGATGTATTCAGAACTATTCAGATGTTGCCCGGTGTTTTGTCGTCCTCTCAGATATCGAGTGGCCTTTATATCCGCGGCGGTTCGCCTGACCAGAATTTAGTGCTTTTAGATGGCTCGACAGTATATAATCCTACGCATCTTTTCGGTTTCTTTTCTTCTTTTAATAGCGAAGCCATTAAGGATGTAGAATTGATAAAGGGCGGATATCCAGCAGAATTCGGTAGTCGTATGTCAGCCGTGCTGAATATTACGCAAAAAGATGGAAATAAGAATGAATATCATGGGCTTTTTTCATTGGGTACAATATCCTCGAAGCTTTCCTTCGAAGGGCCTGTAGGCAATGGCTCTTTTTTCCTTGGCGGCAGGAGAACTTATTTTGAGATAATAAAGCTGGCTTTCCCAGATGATGATGAAATACCGGATTTTGGTTTTTACGACTTAAATGCAAAGATAGCTCAGGATATTGGAAAGAATGATAAAATCTTTGCCAGTGGATTTGTAAGCCGCGACTTCTTAACTTTCGAGCAGTCAGGATTTGATCTGAACTTACTGCTTGGTAATACGTCCGGTTCTGTTAGGTGGTCTCATATTTATGGAAGTGATCTCTTTTCAGTAATTAATTTTACAGGAAGTCAATATTTTAACGAAGCAACTCAGGATCTATCCGGGTTTAAGATCAGATTAAAGAATTCCATAGCTGATTATACTCTGAATGGCAGTCTTGAATGGTTCACAACTAATGAACTTACATTAAAGTCTGGGTTTTCAGTATCAAATTATAGATTTCATTATGAACAGAATTGGAGCGGATCCGATGATGATGTAGAGGAAGGCACCACCGAAGGCGGCGTGTTAGATTTGGTAGTCTGCGACCGTACCTATGATGCTTTTGCTCAGGCGAATTATCAATTCACCGATCTTCTGTCTTTGCAAACCGGTCTTAGGGCAAGCTATTGGGATTTAAGCAAACAAACAGTTTTTGATCCCCGCATAGCTTTTCGCTGGCAGATGCAGGAGAATTTTGCCCTAAAAGCAACATGGGGTATATTTCACCAGTATTTAAGATTAGCAAGTAACGAAAACTTTGCACTTTTTGACACATGGCTTCCAACAGATAACACTGTAAAGCCAAGTAAGGCAAATCATTATATTTTGAGTTTGGAGACTGTGCCATTCAAGGATTTTGAATTGAACTTTGATATTTATTACAAAACTCTGAATAATATTAGCGAAGTTAACCAAAAGAATCTGGAAGGAAGTAACGTTGAGGACGTCTTCTTTAATGGCAATGGAGAATCTTACGGATTTGAAGTATTTTTGCAGAAAAAGATTGGTAGGGTTGCTGGCTGGATTGGCTATGCTTACGGCCATGTAGTAGCCAAATTTGATAGTATAAATGGCGGAGAGGAGTTCCGACCGAAATTTGACCGCAGGCACGATTTGAAAGTAGTGTTTAGCTATCAGCACGACGAAAGTTGGAATTTTGGAGCTAATTTTACTTTCCAATCCGGACAGTCATACACAGGTGCTTCCTCGTTTTACAGGGCATCTCTGCCAAGTGAAAATTTCGGAGATACACAAATAGTTCCTACCCAGAGATATGGATTGAGAATGCCTCCTTCGCACCAGCTTAACTTAAACGTAGCCTATAACACCACATTTTTTAGCCTGCCATTCCGGGCGATACTTGACATCTTCAATGTTTATTCTCGGCGGGATATACTTATGAGAGTTTATGATACCAACAAGGAAACTATAACTATAAATGATATTGAGCTGTTACCAATAATTCCATCAATTTCAATAGAACTTAAATTTTAATTCGTAGGAGAATCAATCATGAAATACATAAATAGATTAAAAAATGCCATAAGTAAATTGTATTTACTTCCATTAGCTTTGCTTGCCCTGTTAATTGTTTCTTGCGAAGATGAGCCACCCAATATTTATATACAGGAATATTATGTGGAGGGATATTTGTTTATAGATCATAAGCCCAGCGGTATAAAGATATTCAAAACTCAACCCTTAGATGTAGAGTATAATTTCGAAGATGCGATTGTCAAAGATGCTGAAGTAAAGCTAACTGATGCCGTAGGTAATGTATATGATTTGATCTATCGCGGTGGCGATGACCCCGGATATTTCTACCCGAACGAGGATATGATAATCAGGAAACAGACAAAATACAAGTTAGATGTAACCACTCCCGACGGCAAATATATCTGGGGCGAAACAGTTACTCCCGATACCATATCATGGGTAATCCCTCCCAAAGACGTAATATATTACCCGAAGGAGAATGGTAGCTTGCCTGAAGTGGATTCTTTGCGTATAAAGTGGACAAAAGCAGAGAGAACTAACTTTTACCTTTTATACACAATATGTTTAGATACTCTTGAGTATGGTAAATATCTGGAGCCACCAACTGATGAGCCGAACAGAAGGATCAAGAATCTTTTTTCTGACAGAGACAGGTCCAGCTATTATAAAAATACTTCTTTTATGACAATTATTGCTAATACTGAAACACCAACAGTCTGGCTGGCTTTTAAATGGTTTGGGCTTCACAATATAGATATCCTTGTGCCTGATTTCAATCTGATCAAATGGTTTGTTCAATCGAAATGGAGTAATAATCAATACGACCCTCTTAGCTCCAGCATAAATGGAGACGGTTTTGGAGTGTTTGGTTCTGCTTATAGATTGTCGCATGAAGTCATGCTGATGAAACCTATGGAGTGAACTTGATATACTTTAGAAAGATCAATGTATTAGGAAAGTGTGTATATTTTTAAACACTTTTCTTGATATATGTATATTCGTTTTCATATTATTTACTTAAAATCTATGTTTTTACCCTATCTTTTATAAATTAAGATGAAAAATACTTGCATTTGTTATTCAGAGTAACTAAATTAAAATTATAATGATATAGTTATGTATAATAATTAAATCGGAAGATAAATATATTATAGATTTATTCAACATTTATGGAGTTATAGTTATGAAATTACGTTCTACTCTAATCGGAATAGCACTTATGCTTTTTCTGGGGACTGCTTACAGTTTTGCAGATATAAGTGTCTATCAATTCACGCAGGAGTCCGGGACATACTCATCATTTACTGATGGAGATATGCTCGAAGATAGTGATGACGAGCTTGATGGCGACGACAAATACTGGGAGGAAGTCGAAATTGGTTTCGATTTTGAATTCTATGGGGAAACATTTGATTATTGTGGTATAAACTCTAATGGATTTGTCCAATTGGGTGATTATACTTCTGATTATGCTTATGTTACATGGCCCTTGTCTGACACCGATTTCCAATATACATTGATCGGCTTCAATAATGACTTGCAGCCACAGTCCGACGGAAGCTCAGATATCCAAGTGAAATTGCTTGGCAGCTCGCCAAACAGAATTTTCGTTATCCAATGGACTAACTTCAGGATATATGGTTATGACGACCATAGCTTGAATTTCCAGATCCGTCTCTTAGAAAATGGCAATAAAGTTCAGTATGTCTATGGCGAGATCACAGTAGCAGAATATCAGGGAGATACTCAGGTAGGTCTTCGCGGCTATGACGACGACGAAGATATTCAGTGCAGATATGTTTATGACGATGAAAATGAATGGGACGAATCCGAATACAGCACTGACCCTTATGATTACTGCGAAGTGGATACTGATCTCTACCCTGAGGAAGGTCTTACATATACATATTACATTCCAGCTATGGAATATTCCGATAGCGAAGCATTTCAGAATACTGATAATATAACTGTTGGTTTATATGATTCTTGGGTAATTGGTGTAGTTGTAAGTACTGAAGGTAGTTCAAATCCCATTAGTATTACTGATCTTGATTTCAATACTAACGGCACAACCGATCCCTCAGATATTACTGATGCCAAGCTCTTTTATACTGGCACATCTGATATATTCAGCACTGACGATCAGTTTGGATCAACTACCAACGATCCTAATGGCAACTTCAGCTTCTCTGATGACCTCGAACTCGAAGAGGGCGATAATTATTTCTGGCTGACTTATTCAATCAGCGAAGATGCTGCCACAGGAAATGTAGTAGATGCCGAATGTACTTCCATAGATATTTATAGCTCAATTGATGACGAAACGAACTCTTATACCCCCAACCCGTCTGCTCCATCAGGCAGCAGAACTATAGTAGGTCCAATGTCAGGCATTTATTACGTTGGCGATGGTGGGGATTTTGATACTTTTGTTGATGCTTTTGATGCTGTTGATCAAAATGGAGTATCCGGCGATCTGACTTTCATTATTATTAGTGATATTGATGAATATGATACAGCCGAGCTGACAGATTGGAACGAAGTAGGCGAAGGTGATTATAGTGTTACTATCATGCCCGACGGCTATGATGATTATACTATTTCAGCAGACCACGGAGGAAATATATTTTTCTTCAGCGACGTTTCAAACGTAACTCTGAACGGCTCCAGTTCAGTTGGCGGAACTTCACGCGAGCTGACTATAGAGAATACCAGCGAAGTTGGAATTATCAATATAGTAGGTTTCAATAGCTCTAATCTTGTATTCGAAAACCTTAATGTGCATGGTCCATCAAAGGGAATTGGAGCAAATATTGCACTTGAAACTGTTAGCGATAGTAGAATAGAGAATTGCTATGTTTACCGCTCATTTTCTGGTATTGGTATCATTAACGAATGTGAAGACTTGGTTATTACCAAAAATTATATTGGCGGCGATGACGAAACAGATGAGATCGAGCAAATGGGCTTCACAACAGTCGTAAGTACAGGTTTTGAATATTCAGTAGATGGTTTGGAATTTACCGAGAATACTGTAAGAGGTATCCGCGATGATGATGATGCAGGATCTGTAAGAGGTCTGAACCTGATCAATGTATTGAATGCAAATATCAGTAGAAATCATATCTATGATATGGATAATGATGCTGGTTGCTATGCTGTATTTGTTTTCAGTACCGATCCAGATCTTGAACTAAACATGGATTTTACAAATAACTTCATTTATGATATTGAAGCTGGTCCAACGAACTTCCCCGCTGGTATTGTGTTTTATCAGGCAAATACATGTAATGTCTATCATAATACTATAGCTATAGAAGGCAGCAAAACATGCAACAGCATTTCTGCAACTCTCTTTATGCAGGGCGAGATAACTGATGTTGATTTCCGTAATAATATAGTTGTAAACACATTTACTGGCGCTAGCGTTGGTAATTACATATGCTATGCTAATGCTCAAACAAGTTCATTCGATAATGCTATCGAAAATATGGACTATAACGCTTATTACCTTACAGGCAACACAACTACGTTCTTCTATTATGTGGATAATTCCGGCAGTGGCTCTTATGCCACATTATCTGATTGGAAGGATGCTTCTGATTGGGATGATAACTCAACATCATCAGAACCATCATTCGTGTCAAGCGATGATTATCACATAACAGGCACTATGGTTACTAGCTCAGCTTTCCAGGGCGACTCTGATATTCTAGATTACGTAACCAACGATATTGATTATGTAGATGGCAGCGATGAGATTTCTGATGAAAGAACAGAAGGCAATAACCCAATGGGCGCTGATTGCGCTACACCAATTCTTGGCTTGCAATATGATATTACAATGTACGAACAGATTTTCTGTAAAGATGACGAAGTTGATTTCGAATTTACTCCAGTTATTACAGGATGGGTTGATGATGTATCAAGGAATATCACACCGGTCTTTGAAAATAAATGGTACGAAAATGGAGAGCAAATAAATGCAGATAGCGAAAATTATACTTTCGATAGAAACTCTATGACCGTGCATTCAGTTAGCGAAGGAACTACAGAGTATTATGCAGAGTATTCATATTTAGGGCAAACAGATGAAACTTCTATTAGCTCCATTTATGTGGAAGCTCCTATCATTATCCTTACCCAGCCGGAAGGCGCCGAAGCATGTATAGGCGACGAGAGCATTGTTCTTAGTATTGATGCTCAGGGAACTGTGGATGACTACCAATGGCAACGCCTCGAAGATGGCGAGTGGAATGATCTCGAGGGCGAGACATATTCCGATATGTACGTTGATCTTTCTCAGGGAGCCGAAGGAGCATATTACAGAGTTAAGATATTCGGACCAGGTAACTGTGGAGAAGCAGAGCTCACATCTGAATCAGTACAAGTGGTGGTACGATATCCACTCAGCGATCCATATCTGACCTATAATTTTAACCCCGCTTATGTATGCAATGGCGACGCAATTGCAATGACAGTTAATGCTACAGGCGATATCTTCGGATACCAATGGCAAAAAGAAGTAGCAGGCGATTGGATTGACATCAGTACTATAGAGAATCCGACAGCTAACAGCAATGTCTTTAGAATTGATCCTGCAAATCCTTCAAATTCAGGCAGCTATCGCTGTATGGTTTTCGGAAGTTATGTTTGCGGCACCCCTCTCAAATACACAGAAACAATTGAGATCAAAGTCTTCCCACTGTTTGAGATAGTTCGCCAGCCGGAAGAACAGATCATTGTCTGCCGCGGTGATATGGTTGCTATTGACGTTGTGATTGACGGTCTTCTTGTAGAGGACGACCCAAGCATACCTACATATCAGTGGTATAAAGATGGCAAAAAAATCGATCCTGAAGTTAATCCTACAGCAAACGATCCAATATTCTATATTGATGATATTGACTTTGGGCAAAGTGGATATTACAGCGTAGAAATATTTAAAGAGGATTGCAAAGGGCGGGCTCTTATAATGAGTGATAATGCTGTAGTTTATGTATTATCGACACCAGAGATCACTCAAGCTCCAAGATCAAGAACCTCTAATTTGGGCGATAATCTACATTTTGAAGTAAAAGCCCACGTGGAAGGCGCACCTACAGATTATCCAATCTATGTGCAATGGTTCAAAGGTGTAAAACCTGGCGTACCAATGGAAGATGGAGATAACATAGAAGGCGCCCAGGCATCTATCCTTAATATTAAGAATATTGGGCCTACAGATTATAGCGAATTTTATTACGTTGAAGTTACAGGTCTTTGCGGCATAGCTCAGTCAGATTACTTTGCTATCAGCGAAAAACCAATGATAGACATTATTTCACAGCCGACTGACGAACATATATGCCCACTTGCAGATGTTACATTTACAGTTGAAGCAGAAGTTTCTACCATTGGTCCGATGATGCATTATCAGTGGAGATTCAATGGTATTGATTTAGAAGATGGAGGTCCGGTAAGCGGAGCAACAACCAACGAACTTACGTTGACAGGTGCTGACATAGCATGGGCTGGTTCTTATGACTGTGTTATAACACTCGACACTGGCGACGACACAAAGACATCTAACGGCGCTGAACTTACATTTGTAGAGCTTCCGGCTATCCTTTCCCAACCTACTGCAGTGCTTGATCTGCAGACAGACGATATGTTGGAGCTATCCGTAGTAGCTACTGGCGATGATCTGATGTATCAATGGTATAAAGATGATGCCGAAATAGACGGAGCCACAGAAGCAACATACATAATAGATGCAGTGGTCGTTGAGGATGCTGGAGTTTATGCAGTAAAAGTCTATAACGAATGCGTTGAGATAATGAGCGAGCAGTCTGTAGTTTCAGTAACATTGCTGAACTACTCAAGTGTCGGCAATCCAACAGCTGGTGAATTCACACTGATTGGCAGCACACCAAATCCGACTAACGGCAGCACACGAATTAACTTCTTTGCTGAAGCAGCCGACAATGCACGTATTGTTATTACAGATATTTACGGTAGAGAAGTAGCAGAGCTGATCAATGGCACAGTTGAAGCCGGCGAGCATTCAGTAGAATTCAACGTAAATGAGTATGAGCTTGGCAGTGGGATTTACTTCTATAGCTTAATAAGCAATGGATATACTGCCACAAAGAGAATGGTGATCCTTAAATAAATATTTTCTTATCTTCTCGAAAATGCAGAAGATATTGTGAGAATTAAAAAAGAGTGGGGGCATTGCCTCTACTCTTTTTTTATCTCAGAACTACTGGCTCCAGTCAAATTTGCTTTTTTTGATCAGCGAACTGTATTTCTACAGGCATTATTTTTTTCTTCTGATTATTTTCCTTATATTTTATATTTGTGAAAATGAGACGAACTTCTATTACTGAGAGGATGATCCTTTATTATATTCTCCTAAGCGTATCGGCATTAACTCTGATCGGCTATATTTTCTATTACCTCGCCAAGGATGCACTGATGGACAGGACTTTCGACCAGCTTACGTCAGTGAGGGTAGTTAAGAAAAGGCAGATTGAGAGTTTTTTCATGGATAGAGTAAATGATCTAAAGCTGCTGTCTATTATGCCTGAGATCAAAGCCCGAATAGCTTTATTGAATGATCAAAAAGGTTCTTCTATAGCTGATATTGATAGTCTAAAGGAATCGGATGTCTTAAAATCATTTATCAATCAAAATCCATATTTTGAAGGGATATTCTTAGAAAGTGTTCAGAGTAAGAGATCATTGGTTATCAGAAATGAACCGCAGAATAATTCCGATGCATCATTTATTAGTTATTCAGGTGTTGATAGAAAAATAATAAATGACATTTCTGCTGGGATAACTATTTTCGAAAAACCATTATATTTTAAAGAGCATGAGAAAACCCCCTATTTATATTTTGTCTCGGAAGTAAGAAGTGATGATTCTTTACTGGGATATTGCTCGTTAATTCTATCTTTCGATGGAATTAACAAAATCATGTTGGAAAATAACTCAGAAAACGGTCTTGGAAATACAGGAGAGTCTTATCTTGTAGGAGCAGATCGCTTAATGAGGAGCAAATCGAGATTCATTGACACATCCATCTATAAGGTCTGTGTCAATACTAAAGGTGCTGATGAAGCTTTTCTCGGTAAGGTAGCCACATCTGTATTTGTTGATTATAATGGTAATCCTGTACTGAGTTCTTATGAAAAAATAGATTTCACTGGGCTCGACTGGATAATTCTCGCAGAGATTGACCTTGCGGAAGCAGATATCCCTATTATAGAATTCAGGAATTATATTATTTTTATTATTGCAATGATATCAATATCAACTTTTATAGTTACTTATCTGATATCTAAAAGGATCACTGATCCTATTATAGTATTAACTGATGCTACTACAAAAATATACGAAGGTAACTACGATGAAAGAATAAATGTCAATACGAACGATGAACTTCAAAAACTCGCTGAAACATTCAATATTATGTCAGAACATCTTAAAACCAAAGAAATAGAATTACAGCAAGAAAAAACTAAAAGGATCTCTGGTGTAATGGATGCTTTAGAAAGCGAGAGAGAACGGCTGTCAAGAGATCTCCATGACAGCTTGGGGCAATCTTTGATCGCTCTCAAATTGCAATTGGAAAATGTGGAAACCGACGATCCTGCTTCAACTAAAGTAATTATCGGGGATGTAAAGTCAAAAATTGATGCTATTATACATGAAATAAGGAATATGTCTAATGATCTTATGCCATCAGTACTTAAAGAATTTGGACTGACGACTGCTATTCGGAATATGTGCCACGAAATATCTTCATTATCAAATTTCGATATAAATTTGAATAATGATATCAGAGAGCTTGAATTATCTCAGAAGATAAGCATTTATGTTTTTAGGATCATTCAGGAAGGATTGAATAATATTATAAAACATGCCAAGCCTTCTTTTGTGGCAATCAATGTTGTTTATATAAAAGACATCTTGAAAATATCAATCAAGGATGACGGAGTTGGCTTTGATATCAAATCTGACTATGCTTCAAAAGGAAACGGTTTGTATTACATGAGAGAAAGAGTTAACTTGTTAAATGGAAGTTTTAAAATATTCAGTGAAATCAATAATGGCACTGAAATCAATATTTCAATAATAATTCATAAAAATGGATAAAATAAAGATCATATTAGTAGATGACCACGATATAGTAAGGGACGGCATTAAGTCGCTTTTACGAACACAACCTAATTTCAATATAATAGGCGAAGCT
>CAYQTZ010000036.1:10301-13827 GCA_964420565.1 uncultured Hyphomicrobiales bacterium | reverse complement strand
TTAAGGGGGAATACAAGGGGGATCAATTCTTGAGTTTTCAGGGGCTATCACACTGGCTCTAAAGCAAAGGGAGAGCGCAATCCATTGATATATATTAAATTGAAGAACTATCCACTTTTCTACAAGAGGGAATGAGGGAGATTTTCTTATATTTTGCAAAGGCTTTAGTATGCAGGAATTTGCTGGCTGATCTTTTTTGTGGAAAAGTAATAAATTTTTTGAGTATTGTAATACTGATCTGCAATCAATTTATTTTGGTCAGAAATGAAAAATATAAGACCACTGCAAATCCTAAGAAAATCCCCTTATGTCCCCCTTTTAAAAAAGTGGGATGTCCCGCATTTTATTACATAACAATGGCTTACTCACCCCCTTACTCGTAATGGAGGGATGGGGAGGGATCAGTTTTTGAACTTTTGCAGTGGTCTTAATATATTTAAACTTAACAACACTTAGGTTAAAACATATCGAATTTGTTTTCATTTTCATTATTTTTAATTATTTTGTATATATATAAACTTAAAAGATAAAAATGATCGTGATTCTGATTTTTTATCGTAATATGTTATGAAAGAATGTTTTTTTTACAATATACAGGATAATATAATGAAAGTTTTAATGTTTATTTTTGCACTACTAACAACAGGATTAATAATGATCTCCTGCGAACAAAAAGAAGTACAGGAAACCTCCCAGCCCGATCCTGATCATGCCGCTGAAATTGCAGCTAAAGTCAATGCTTTTGCACCAACTACGATTGAAGCTGATCTTTCCAATCTAACCGAAAGACAACACAAGGTTATTGAGTTTCTTACAGAAGCAGCCAAACATGCTGATAAGATCTTTTGGATGCAATCCTCTGCCGATGGATTAAATATCAAGGATTCCTTAGAAATCCTTTTACAATCTAACGATAGCAAATATCTAAAAGATGTCTATGAGTACGTTACCATTAACTATGGTCCTTATGACTTGATCTATGACGGAGAGCGCTTTATAGGAGAAGGACCTGATAAAAAACCCAAAGGAGCAAATTTCTATCCTCCTGACATGACTAAAGAAGAATTTGAAAAATTTATTAAGGATAATCCTGACAAAAAAGAAGAAATGACAAGCCAATATACAGTTATCGAAAGATTTAACGGAGGTTTTAAAGCAATACCTTATAACGAAGCTTATGCAGGCGAAGTCAGACAATTAGTAGCTAAAATGAGACAGGCTGCTGAGTACTGCGATAATCCATCACTGAAAAAATACATCGAAGCTCGTGCAACTGCTATCGAAACAGATAACTACTACGAAAGCGACCTTTTCTGGATGGAACTCAAAGATAATGATATTGATGTAATTATCGGACCAATTGAAAATTACGAAGACGCTATCTTTAACTACAAAACTGCTTACGAAGCTGTTGTTATGATAAAAGATCAGGAAGCAACTAAAACACTGAAGATGTATCACAGTTTGATTGATTCACTTGAACGCAAACTACCCTGCGATCCTAAATATATCCGCGAATCTGTAGGCGGCGGACAGCATATCCTTAATTTCGTTAACGTTGTCTATATGGGTGGCGACTGCCAGGCAGGCACTAAAACTATAGCCTGCAATTTGCCAAATGACCCTGAAGTAAGAAATATCAAGGGCGGTAAAAATACAATGTATAAAAATATGATGGAAGCAAAGTTCGAGAAGATAGTTATTCCTATAGGCAATGCTATTCTTACCCCGGAATATGCTGCCAACGTTGACACAAAAGCTTTTATGGATTTTGTTACTTTGCACGAAATTTCCCACTCTCTCGGTAGAGATTATGTTTATGCTAACGAAGGACTTAGCGTAAGAAATGCACTAAAAGAAAGATATTCTGCTATCGAAGAAACCAAAGCAGATATTTTATCTATGTATAATAACAAACATTTACTTGAGATGGGCAAAATCACAGAAGACCACGTAACAAAAGCCATTTCAACATATCTGCCTGGCTTATATCGCTCAATTCGCTTCGGTGCTGAAGAAGCCCATGGCAAAGCAAACCTGATCCAACTTAATTACTTACGCAAAACTGGTGCTATCGAAAGAACTGAAGACGGGAAATTCAACATTAATCGCGAAATATTTTTCGATAAAGTTGGCGAACTTGCTAAATTAGTACTCGAAATAGAAGCCGAAGGTGATTATGAAAAAGCAGGCGTAGTACTTGATAAATACGGGGTTATGACACCAGAAATAAAAGAAGTAATTGACTCTCTGAAAGATATTCCAAGAGATCTGAATACTACATATAAGATATTACAAAAATAGATAATAAATTTTCGATTTTCATTATGATAGTTTAAAAATAATTATTCAAGGTTAAATATGAGAACTTTCGAGATTAAAAAAACAGAAAAGAGCAGGATTGACTCGATCAATTGGAACAAACTGGGGTTTGGTATATACTTATCAGACCATATGTTTGTAAGTGATTATAAGAATGGCAAATGGGACGACGGAAAAATAGTACCATATGCTGCAATGGATATTGAACCGGCTAACTGCACATTACATTACGGACAATCTATTTTCGAGGGGCTTAAGGCATTTCCAAATAAACATGGAGGCATAAATCTCTTCCGTCCTTATATTAATGCAAGGCGTTTGAACCGCTCTGCACGCAGAGTTTGCATTCCTTCATTCGACGAAGATACTTTTGTCGATGCTATCAAACAGCTCGTTATGTTAGACAGAGAATTTATACCAAAGAAACCGGGAACTTCTTTATATATTCGCCCTGTTGCATTTGGCATCTCTAATTTTTTGGGTGTACATCCTTCCGATGATTATCGCTTAATGATCATGACATCTCCTGTGGCTTCGTACTACCCAGAGGGCTTGAACCCTATTAAGATATTAGTTTCTACAAAATATGTCAGGGCAGTTCCCGGTGGCACCGGTGCCGCAAAAACTGCTGCTAATTATGCCGCTTCTCTGCTTGCCGGTCAAGAAGCCAAAGAACAGGGATTCAGTCAGGTTCTGTGGCTCGATGGCGTAAACAGGACACTCATTGATGAAGTTGGAGCTATGAACATTATGTTTGTTATTAATGATGAATTGATCACTCCATCTCTTGAATCAGGTACAATTTTAGAGGGCGTTACCAGAGATTCCGTACTCAAAATTGCTTATGATCAGGGTATAAAAGTTACAGAAAGAGCTATAACAATAGACGAGATCTCAGAAGCAAACCAAAAAGGTACATTGCAGGAATGCTTCGGCACAGGAACAGCCGCAGTTATTTCTCCAGTCGGTATGCTAAGCTATAGCAACAATGACATATTGATCAATGATATGAAGATAGGTCCCATAGCCCAGATGTTTTACGATAAGATAACAGGTATTCAAACTGGCGAGCTTGATGATGAATACGATTGGATCACAACAATTCAGTTAGATTAACTTGAATGAATATATCCTAATTGATATTAGATACTGTATAATAGTATAATTTCTTTCATCCGATAACTAAAAAATTATCGGCTGAAAG
>CAYQTZ010000036.1:0-10291 GCA_964420565.1 uncultured Hyphomicrobiales bacterium | reverse complement strand
GTAAAAAGCATCAGTTAGTTTACTTTTTTGCGGCATCGCTTATGTCTTTTCTTAGTGTTTCTGCCATCAGACGCCCTACTTCGTTGGAAGCTGACTCTACTGCTTGCTCCATTTCCTTCTCAGAAAGTGTGGCAAGGTCTGCTGCCTGAGCAATAGTAGCTGCAGTAGTGTTGGAGCTGACACTATTTCTGCGTATCGGTACGTTTTCGGCTTCGCAGTTTTCCCATACCAGTCCGCCAGACTGCCTGTCTGTAATTGAAACAGTTGCTTTGCATCTCATATAAATGCCATTTGTCGTGGATAGAATTTTCAGCTCTTCGAGTGTGGTGGTTACAACGAATTTTGCGTCCATATCTAATGTTTTAGTCGGCTCTACCATCAGATATTTCACTAATGCCTGTTCCACACCGTAAGAAATGTCTTCGACTACAAGACGTGGCTTTGCCGCTTCTCGAAGTTTGTTCTCAGTTTCTGATGTCAGTACCGCTTTGCCTAAGGAGGTAGCTATTTCGCCGAGAACTTCCAAATCGCTATTCCCCTTATTATTATTGTTGTGTATAATCTCTACCTGGGCGCTGGTCATAACAATTATTTCATCAAAGAAAATTGTTTGCTGTTTCAGCTTATAATCACTAAGATTATTAGTACTACCACATGAATATAAGAATATAGCAACAACAACCAATAATACTAAGTTCAACTTCTTCATCCTTTTTCTCTCCTCAACTTTTGTAAATATCATTTTTTCTAAATACGAAAATTTGTATATCTTAAGCAAACATTATTTTTAATATCTTATCAATTAATAAAAATAATATCAATATCTGAGTGGTTTTTTTATTTTGCTCGCGGAATCTTGCTATGAAAAAATAGTTGACGCTATTAATTTTGAAATTAAATATATTTTTATTAATTTGATGTTTATCAAAATGACAAAAGGAAAATTATGGATGATATAATAAAAATATTCAAAGCATTAACAGATAAAAACAGGATCAGAATTCTGAAGATGCTGGAGTCGAAACCGCTCTGCGTATGCGAGATTACAAGTGTGCTGGATATTTCTACATCTACAGTCTCGTCTCACCTGACTTTTTTGAAAGAAGCTGGCTACATAACTGACAGGAAAGATGGCAAGTGGGTAGAGTATTCATTAAGAAAAAGCTCTGAGAACCCTGTACTTCATCAGGTGTTGGCTATGATGTCAGGATGGATGAACGATAATTCAGTAGTTATTTCCGATAGAGAAAAACTTAAGGATTCGGATAGAAATGCAATTTGTTCAACTTAATTTTTTTTAATAATTAATTAGATAATTGTCCAAATGTGAAAATATTGTTAAGGAACTGTTAATATGAAAATTTTAGTTTTATGTACTGGAAATTCCTGTAGAAGCCAGATGGCAGAGGGCTTTTTGAAGCGATTTGATTCGAAACTAACTGTTCACTCCGCAGGCACCGACCCGGCTCAGGAGGTTCACCCCAAAGCAATTCAAGTAATGCAGGAAATTGGTATTGACATTAGCAAGAACAAACCAAAATTGGTTGATCAATTCTTAAATAATGAATTTGATTATGTAATAACTGTATGTGATGACGCTAACGAAACATGCCCGACTTTCTTTGGTAAAGTGAAAAATCGTTTGCATTACGGATTCGAGGATCCAGCAAAAGCCAAAGGTACTGAAGATGAAATACTAAATGAGTTCAGACGCATAAGAGACGAGATTAAAGAACAATTTTATGAGCTATATAATAATACTGGAAAATAATAATGGCAAAATTATCTAAGCAACTCAGCTTTCTGGATAGATACCTTACTCTGTGGATATTCCTTACAATGGCTGTCGGAGTTTTTAGTGGATATTTCTTCCCGAAAGTATCTATTTTCTGGGATTCGATGAGCACCGGAACCACTAATTGGCCCATTGCTATTGGTTTGATATTAATGATGTATCCTCCACTCGCTAAAGTTAGATATGAGGAGCTTTGGGAAGTATTTAAAAATGTGAAGATCTTGACTTTATCGCTTATACAAAATTGGATCATTGGACCTATCCTTATGTTCTTACTTGCGATAATTTTCCTACAGGATTATCCTCATTATATGGCAGGTCTCATACTGATAGGTCTGGCAAGGTGCATTGCCATGGTTATCGTCTGGAATGAATTGGCAAAGGGCGACACAGAATATGCCGCTGGACTCGTAGCTTTAAATTCAGTATTTCAGGTATTTTTCTTTTCGATATATGCTTATGTTTTCATTACTGTACTGCCAGAATGGCTTGGGCTTCAGGGCTTCAAGGTAGATATTACTATTGGTCAGATAGCCGAAAGTGTGTTTATTTATCTTGGGATTCCATTTATTGCAGGTATCATTACTCGATTTTCTTTAATAAAGATCAAGGATAAAGTATGGTATCACACAAAGTTTATCCCAGTGATAAGTCCAATTACATTATTAGCATTGCTTTTCACTATTCTGGTAATGTTTTCTCTAAAAGGTGAATATATAGTAAAAATTCCGTTTGATGTTATCAGAATTGCTATACCTTTACTGCTATATTTCGTTATAATGTTCCTCGTATCATTCTATATGGGCAAAAAGGTAGGAGCGGACTACTCAAAGACAGCTACACTATCGTTTACGGCAGCAAGCAATAATTTCGAGCTGGCTATAGCCGTAGCCATAGGAGTATTTGGGATCAACTCTGGCGAAGCATTCGCTGCCGTAATAGGTCCACTTGTGGAAGTGCCTGTATTAATAGCACTTGTGAATGTATCGCTGTGGCTTCAGAAGCGGTATTTTCAAAAGGTGAATTAGTTACTTGGGGTTGTCCATAAGTAATATACTATATATACGGATCTTTAGTTTGCAAAGAGTCAGAATTTCTGAACTTTGCATATCTAAATAATATAAATTACTTCCATTCGGCAACCCAAAAAGTTACGCCACCGCTTACAAATGGTTGTGAAGCATAACCAAGATTGAAATTTAATTCCAGAAAATCAAATCGACGGGATATACCGCCATATAGACGAAAGTTAGTAAATGACTCTATATCAAATACAATATCACTGCCATTACGAACTTCTTCATAAGGGCTTTGGATAAACTCTGACTCAAGGAAATCCCGACGCTCTGCATGGAACTCTCCCCCCATATTCTCATATTGGATAGCGGCATATACAGAGAAAAGATCCTCGAAGTATTTGCTCCAATGCACTCCTGCTGATATTGAATACATATATATACCAGGATCGCGGCTACCTGTGTGGAATGATAGATTGGCTGCCAATGCCATTGTGGTATCATCTTTGAATATATCGAAAAATTGATCGAATCTCTGATTTATGATAAAACCCAAATAATTAAAATTCTCTCCCTGCACAGGAAATGTCAAAAAACGAAAACGAAATTCTGTGCGGGTAGGGAAGCCAAAAACGAGCTGTAGCACAGGCACTCCCGGCATAATTCCAATATCCATACCCTCGGCAAAAGCAACTGATCTTAAATGTTTTGACGGGTGTGTGAAATACTGGGGAGCAGAAAAAATTGGAGTTGACTTTCCGCCATAGACTGTTGGCTGTTTCGAATTGGAGCTGATATTTCTTCTGATACTGCCATCTCTCTGCTCAACGTTCTGACATTCTTCGGTATTGCCATAAAGTTCAGGTAGCAGAGCTTTGTATGTTTTCTGCGATTCGGGTATTAGCATTCCCTGAGTAGAAATATCAATACCGACTGACCAGGTATCTTCGTACAGTGCTATTGTATGCAAATTAGAATTCAAACTCTGCTCCATAGTTGTGAGCATTGGTTTAAAATAGCCCTGTGCCTGCTGTGATGTAAAGAGATTGAACTCTTTGGAAAAGGATAGCGGCTCGCCTGTCTGAGCAGTTCCAAATGCTAATACAGAAAATAGAAGAACAATCAGATTAAGTTTAATAGGTTTTCTCATATTACTTTTTATAATATTTTTAAAAATTATATTAACTTAGTTGCTTAATGCAATGGAAAATATACTAACGTCATGCTAACTATATAGTAAACAATCACGGAAGATCGTTCTACTCGTAATAGCAATTAGCTTGTAGTGTCATGTCAAATATTAATTGTCAAACAATCAGGAATGATTGATCTACAAATTAATTGTCTTATAAGTAGAACAATCATTCTTGATTGTTGTTTATTAAGTTGACATGACAGTAAGTTGATCATTCTTGATTGACCTATAATCTATACTTGACTTGACACTACAATAAAAAAAACTTCAAAAAAGTCTAATATTCTGGAAATTTCTTCGAAAAAACCAATGACTTAAAAGACTAATGACTTATTATCATCCTCTTCTGTAAGGTTACCGAAGGTGTTTTCATCTCATAAATATAAACACCAGAGGGCAATCCTGCAACATCCCAATGCACTTTATTTGCACCGGATTGAGTAATTCCATTTACCAGAGTCCCTATTATTTCGCCATAAACATTATACACTGTAAAATATACCGGCTGTGGTACAGGCAGAAAATACTCTATAGTTGTATTGTTTTCGGCTGGGTTTGGATAACTCTCAGAGAGAGAAAAACCATCGCTATGAACTATGTCATTTACACCTGTCAACGATGTATCCATGGTAATAACCGTCAAAGGATTGCCAAATACTATGGGCAGTCCATATTCAAGCTTGACATCTATGATACCGCCTGTAGTACGCTTATATTCTATAGTAACGTCAAGACATTCATCTGGCTGAAGAGTAAAATTGCCGCCGCCTTCAATAATTTCCATTTCATTGATTCCATTACCTGTTAATTCGCATTTACCGGAAACAGCTACCGGCATAATATTTTTCAATACACAATCAAATGTTTTTTCGGCAATCTGACCAATATCTACTTTATTAAAATCAACAGATTCTGCAGCGTCAACAGATGAGTTAGTAATTAATTTAATGACTTCTTCTGTTGGGCATGGCTCTGTAATGAAGGACATTTCGACAATCCTCGGTTCAGTAACAGGATCCTCAATATACTCAATAGAGAAAGAGAAAGGAGTATCTTCCTGCACTAAATAGGGCAGGCTGAGAGACACTGAAAAAATATCTTCCTCAGAAAACTCGATGCCTGTTATAGTTACATTTTTATTCCTTGCAACTATTTCTGCATTTTTTTCACGAAAGTTCTG
The DNA here is from genome assembly GCA_964420565.1 of uncultured Hyphomicrobiales bacterium. Lineage (GTDB taxonomy): Bacteria > Bacteroidota > Ignavibacteria > Kapaibacteriales > UBA2268 > CAYQTZ01. Next base: position 5,105 of record CAYQTZ010000036.1, on the reverse strand, counting down.
GTCAGCAGCAAAATAGATCACATCCTCAGCAAATTCGAGCATTGGAGGTTGAGGAGCAGTATAGCTTAATAAAGAGGAGTCAATTATGGCACCTTTTTTAAATACTGCTTTAACTGTTCGGTTCATATCACTTAGACTGCATGGTTGCTCAGTTTCCCAACTGACTTTACATACTTTCCGGTAACCCTGAATTTCCCAAGCTTTCGTTGTCATAGCATTTATTAGGTCTTGTTTCTTTTTCGTGAAAACAACTTTAGTTTTTCCACCTGCTAAATTCGAAAAGTTTTGAAAATCATAGAACTCATCCTCACTGTCCAACACCAGATTCACACCGTAAACCTCAATATTTTCCTGCTGACATTTTGCTGCCATAAGCTGATAATTCAAGTCGTGATTCTGAGATGGAGGTCCGTCAAATATGCAGACAATAACTTTTCTCATATTGTTTGGTCTGGTCTTAAGAGCGTCTATAGCTGCGTTCAGTCCTGGAGTAAAATCAACTGTCCCTGGCTGGATAGCCGTATTAAGCAGAAATTGATCAATAGGTTCTCTTTCGGTCTTCCAATTACTTACATCAAAACTACCCCCGGCAAATTGTATGATATTCAAGGCGCCTGGTGCGGCAAATTTCAGAGAATCAATAAACTTTTTGGAAGCATCCATTACCCATTGCATTCGGGATTCTTTATCGTCAATTAAGTAATTCATTGAGCTGCTGGTTTCCATCATCAAAACAACAGATAGCGGCTGCTCTTCGTCAACTTTAATACAAGTAATGTCGAGCATATCGTCATAAGATACACCATTCTCGAAAATATCAAAATCATCAACGGTTACATCATCTATATAATTACCAACATAATCTTTGGCTACATAAGTACCATTTATATAAGGATAGTCAGAATCGTCGATGTCATACATATTAAAGAACTGTGCGAAAGCGGCTTGCGGTAAAATAACTGCTATAGCAATTATCGACAAAGCTACATAGAGAGAGAATTTTTTCTTCATAAGATATCTCCTATTATTATTATTATTACTAAATCTATATTATTCAAATATCTAATTCTAAATTTATAAATATATTTCTATTATTATTATCGCAATTTGTATGATTCTATTATAGTTGTTCTTACTATTACTTTGTAGTTGAATTTGTTACAAAAAAGATTTTATTTTTACTTAAATTTGTATTATGTTTATTAAATTAAATATACACAATATTCAATAGTTATTATAATCTATGAGAAATATATTATTAAGATTTTTTGCTTTACTGCTATTTCTTTTCATCAGCCATATTACGCTGAATGCTGATAATTATAGAGAAGCTATGCTGCTCGACGGTAGCGAAACACTTGTTAATTATGGTATGGATACCACTGGGCACTGGTGGGCAATTACCGAACCATTTGCCGGTGAGCAACGGCTTTACGTTGATGGCGAACCCAGCGAGAGGTATAAAGAGATCAAAAACCTTACTTTTTCTCCGGATGGCAGCAAATGGGCTTATTTTGCCAGAGATAACGTTCAATGGTTTTTAGTGGAAAACAACGTAAAAAGAAATCTTCCAGGCAACTATGCTGGAGAGATCCTCTTTAGCAATAACTCCGAGCAAATTGTTTTTTCATATTTTAATGGCGAAGAGGAAACTGTCTCATATAGCGGCAAAACAATGCGATTATACCAGCGATCAGGAAATATTTATACAGATTTCACTGGCAATAGAATTGCTTTTATGGGCAACAGAGGCAATAAAGTAGTAATGAATATAAATGGCAGCGAAACCCCACAATACGACAAAATAATCCCTATCGGTTTCTGGTATGACGGAAATTTCCTTTATGCCGCATCAAATGGTGGGCTTTGGGAAGTTTATAAAAACGACGAATCCATTACCGAAGTATTTACCCATATCTCGCAGGTAACCATGAACAGATACAATGATGTAGCTGCTGTTATCGGCAACAGAAGCTCAGGCAAAAGCGTCGCAGTGCTTTTCTCTGATAAATATTACGAACCATTACTCAGCAAACCTTACGACGAGATATATAATCTGATACTACATCCAAATGCTCCACTATTTGCTTTTAATGCAACGCAATACACAGAGAATATGATAGTTTACAGCAGCACCGAGTTTTATAGCGGTCAGGAAACAAGCCGACCATATTTCACTAATGACGGCGATGATCTTTACTTTATAGGCTGCAATATTGATTGTTTTATTAACGTTAACGGAAGAAAATATAATATAGGTACATATTTAGACATTAATATTCCTTATGCAAAAAAATCAGGTAGTAACACCATAGCTTATTCTACTAATACTACTTTGGTTGTTCGGTTTATTGATAAAGATCAGATGACTACAGGAAGAATAATTGACGGCATAATAAGCCCGATCTATAACTGGCGAACCGAGCAATATGAAACACTTGGTAATATTTACGACAGATTATATATGCTTGCCGTTGGAATATGAAGTTGAGTTAATATTTGTAGATGATAATTTTTTTAATTAATTTTAAAGTTGTGAAATCCTGAAACTGGATTTTTTAGACTTATAAGTATTGGATAGCTGATGAAAACCATTTTAGTTGTTGATGATGCTGAATTTATCTTAGAAAGTGCTTCCACTCTATTGAGATTCGAAGGTTATAACGTATTGACTGCCATTGATGGTGAGGAAGGCGTTGAAGTTGCTTTCAGAGAAAAACCCGATTTGATACTATGCGACATATCTATGCCGAAGCTTGATGGTTACGGAGTATTAGACAAAATTCGCAGTAATCTGGATACTGAAACTACTCCCTTCATTTTCCTGACAGCTTTCACTGAGAAATCAAATATGAGAGCAGGGATGGAAAAGGGCGCCGATGATTTTCTTATAAAACCATACACTCGCGATGAATTGATCTCTGCTATAGATGCTCAGTGGAATAAACACTCAAGAATTGAAAAACAAGTGCAGGAAAAAGTAGATGAGGTGGGCAAAAGCGTTACCTACAATCTGCCCCACGAGTTCAGAACTGTACTTAACGAAGTGATTAATTCCGCAAAATATATGAATGCCTATTCCAATGAAATTGCCGCCGAAGAGATACAAGAAGTCTCTAACGATATCGTTGAATCTTCTAATCGTTTGCTGAAAATAACAGAAAACTTTCTGACTTTTGCGCGCATTGAGCCATTTGTTTCTAATCCTGCTAAACGCAAACAACTTAGAAATTCTAAAACTGAAGAGCCGGCTGCTATAATTTATGACATTGCTTCTATGAAGGCATCTAAATACAATCGTAACGAAGATATTATTTTAGGAAACAATATATCAGATATCAGAGTACAAATATCCACGGAAAGCTTCCATAAAATAGTCGATGAGCTATTAGACAATGCTTTTCGCTTTTCAAATCCCGGCAAGAAAGTAGAAGTCGCAGTATGGGAAGAAAATAACCTGATATACTTTTCCATAAAAGATCAGGGAAGGGGAATGACCAAAAACCAGATCAACTCCATAGCCGCTTTAGCACAATTCGAGCGATCTGTCTATGAGCAACAGGGAATCGGTATGGGCTTGGTTATTTGTAAAAAGTTAGTAGAGATTCACGATGGAACTTTTCTAATAGATAGCATAGTCAACGAAGGCACTATTATTACTTTTTCTATTCATAAATGGTTGGATTAGATACTTCCTGCATTTACCGTGAACTAAATTTTAAAATATTTCCACCCACCGACCTATAAGACTGTGTGATATGCCAAGAAATGGTCTTCTTTGTGTCCCTTTCAATTTACATGAGAAAATATTTAACCCATTTCTTTATAATATCTTACTCCCTCCCATTTAGGGAGCGCTGGGCTGGGGTTTTCTTATTAACTCCCCCTTTATCTATATCCCATCACACAGCCCCCTATAGTAGTGAAATTATGAAAATTGTAAAAAGAAAGAGGGTCTACCCTATATATCCCATTTGAGAATGGAATAAATTTAATACTATATATTAATAGCTTAGCTCGACCCTATATTCAAAATATCTTTCATAATACACTCTTTTCAGGGATTGAGAGTTCGAGTTGTTTTAAACAGTTTTTTTCTGACTTCAGCAGCTTTTTCTTCGTTCTTTTGAATATAGTTATAATAATAATACAGCATATTCAAAGCAGTATTGCTCGTGGTATCAATTTCATAAGCTTTAAGTATCAGTTTTCCACCATCTTCTTTATTATTATCATCTATCATAAACTTAGCCCACTCGGAATATAGATTGATCAAGCTTACTGTATTAGCTCCCAAATCGATAGCTTTGTCAGTATATGCTATAGCGGAGTCAACTTCCCCATGATCAAAATATATTGAAATGAGGTCAAGGTAAAGCGCCCTTTCCTCGGGGAATTTTCGGAAAGCCTTCTTTATTGTATTTATTGCTTTTTCGTGGTCTTTTCTATTGTGATAGATACTGGCAATTTTATTGTAGTATAAAAGATTATCAGGATTTATTTCTATAGCTTTTTTATAATACTTTAATGCCGAATCGGGTGCATCCTTATAGTCTAAATAGAAGCTGGCTATCTTTCCATAATATTTTGAATAATCTGGATTTGCAACTATTGTCTTTCTGATATGTTTTTCGGCTAAGTCAAGCTTGCCTGCGCTTAGATAGATATTAGAGAGCATTTCCTGATATAATGCCTTTTCGTCGTTATCTTCCACTACACTTTCGTAAAATGATAATGAGTCTTTATAAATTCTACTTTCATAAATAGTAATGGCGGCAAGAGCAATAATAAGGAAGGAGGCAATCAGCAGGTTTTTTTTGTTATTAAGGTTTTTCCATCGGTCAGGGATGATCTCTATGAGTATTAGCATCAAGCCAAAGGCTGGGAGATAAGCCCTGCATTCTAAATATTCGTTCCAGTCATTAGCATTTAGTATAGTGAAGAACATTGTCGGCAAAGTAAGTGCAAAGAACCAAATAACACCAAATAAAATAAAATTGGAACGCTTTGTTTTCTTCAAATATATTATTACAATAAGAGCCGCAATGAACAATACTCCTAATCCTGTACTTAGCAAAGAGAAAGCAGGCAAACCCGATTGGTTG
>CAYQTZ010000035.1:0-13837 GCA_964420565.1 uncultured Hyphomicrobiales bacterium | reverse complement strand
ATCAATGGCTTACTCCCTCCCTTATCGTCAGATCCCGACCTGTCGGGACTCGTAAAGGAGGGTCGGTGAGGGATCGTCTTAATAAATTTTTTCACAAACACCCCCTCAATCCCCCTCTTAAAAGAGGGGGAGGTTAAAACATTATATTTTAATGGCTTACTCCCTCCCTTATCGTCAGATCCCGACCTGTCGGGACTCGTAATGGAGGGATCAGTTTTTGGACTTTTGCAATAGTATTATATAATAAGTAAGTTAATGATTGAAAACATGATATCTTAAAGTTGTTTTATCCACTCATTTGCGGTTTGTGGTTCGCCTCCATTAGTTTGGAATACTTTGTCGAGAACATCTTTTACAATATCTCTATTGAATGGCTTTGATATAAACCCAGCGGCACCGCGGGTATAAGTATCATGCAAAAGTTCTTTGTTAAAATTAGCAGAAACCATAACAACAGGTATTTGAGTGGTTATATCAATTTCTTTTAATATTTTTAATATTTTATCGCCATTGATCTCAGGCAGAAAAATATCGAGAAAAATTATTGTTGGTTTCTCTTTAATGGCAAGTGATATTCCAGTATAAGGATTTGCGGCTTCGCAATAAACATATTCATACTCTTTGATAATACGACCGAGCAAAGTTCGTGTCCATTTATCATCATCAATGATAAGGGCTTTTAATTCTTCCTTGTTAGAGTTTGCTTTAGCAGACACATTACTGTCATTATGCTCAAGGGCTTTTCCCACTTTTTTCTTTCAGAAATTAGTGTTCAATTCATTTGTGAAATATATATAATATTTTCTTATCAATAATAAATAGCAGATAATAGCATTTGAATTCTCTGATATTTACTAAAAATAAAAAAACATGACTTATCTATTTTAAATTGTATCTAATATGAAAATTTAAAAAAAATATTTATTATCCAAATAAATATGAAAGCAGAATCAAAAATAATTTTATTAGTTGTTAAATATTGACAAGACACTTAATCAATGCATCATGTAATTTTTTGATTTCTTTTTCTGTAATTATCAAAGGTGGAACAAGCCGCAACACATATCCCGAAGCAGCATTTGTTATTATTTTGTGCTTTAAAAGATCACGAACAAGGTCAGACGCTTCGAATTTGAGTAAAAGTCCTTTCATAAGCCCTAAGCCCCGCGCTTTAATGATCAAATCAGGGAACTGCTGCTGCACTTTCAATAGCATTTCTTCCAGCAGGTCTCCGCTTTTCTGAACATGGTCGAGCAAGCCACTGCGAAGTTTGTCTATAACTACTTTTCCGGCTCTGCAGGCAACTGCATTACCGCCATAAGTTGTGCCGTGCATACCAGGCTCAAATATACCAGCTAACTTTTCAGAAACAAGTATAGCTCCGAGAGGAAGGCCTCCGCCCATACCTTTTGCAAGTGTTACTACATCTGGCATCACATCAAAATGCTCGTAAGCAAAGAATTTACCTGTTCTTCCGATACCTGCCTGTATTTCATCTGCTATTATCAGGAATTTGAACTTCTCTCTTAGTCTGAAAAGTTTTTCCACAAATACTTTATCTGCTATTCTGATGCCGCCCTCGCCCTGCAGGAACTCTAAAACTACAGCCGCAGTATTATAGTTGATATTTTCTTCCAAATCATCAGTATCGTTGAAATCAAGAATTTTTGTACCTGAAAGGAAGGGATCCATATCAGTTTTATAATGTGGCTTATCCATAATAGATAACGCACCATAAGTCCTTCCATGGAAACCACCGCTGAATGCAATAATCTCTTTTTTTGAGTTTTTATTACCCCATCTGCGGGCTAATTTCAGGGCACCTTCCATAGACTCCGTTCCTGAATTTGTAAAGAACACTTTGCTTAGTCCGGAGATTTCTTTCAGTTCTTTAGCTAAATCGACCTGCGGTTTTTGGTAGAAATAATTTGAAACGTGCATATACTTTTTTATTTGGTCAGTTACAGCTTTTATAATATCTGAATCTGAATGCCCCAAAGCATTTACGGCTATACCAGCAAGAAAATCGGTATATTCGTTACCATCATCATCATAAATATAGCATCCCTCAGCTCTTGCTATTGATATTGGGAGCCGCTTATAGGTTTGCAATATGCTCTCTTTTTCCTGATCGTAAATAGTCATAGCTTACCTCTATTTAAAAAATAATGCCGGTTAATGATCAAGCAAAATATCTACTAACCGGCAAATTTAAAAGCATTTATTTTTTTGATAATTAATAACTATGCTCATCAATTTCAACTTTCCCTCTAAAGAAACGATACACTACCACGGAATATATCAGCACTAAAGGTATTCCGATACATGCAATAATAAACATATTCTCAAGCGTTTGCTGGGAGGATGCGGCGTTGTAAATATTTAAACTATTTTCTGGATTAGGATTAGATAAAACAAGATTAGGGAACATCCCAATCGCAGCAAGAGATATATTAGCCAAAATAATAAAACTCGAAGCAATAAAAGCCTTGAAATAACTGCCCTTTTTCACTCCAATGGGTATATAGATAATAGAAAGCAACATGAGCAGTGGTACAATATAACAAACAGGGTTTGAGAAATTCTCTGTCATATGTGGGTATTCAACCAATGTCCAGACTGTAAGGATAATTAAAAATATAATGAAATATACTTCAGAGATTATTATTTTTGAACTAAACACTTTTTGGTAATCTCCGTCTGTTTTTAGCGACATAAATATATTCCCGTGCATTCGTAGCAACAGCACAGCGGTAAGACCGAGGAATATACTATAAGGATTAAGCAATCCAACGAAACTCCCCGCAAATTCCATATCAGCGGCAATAGGCACTCCTATGATAATATTACCGAGGGCAACCCCCAGCAAAATAACTATTAGATAGCTGGAGATATGAAATATGAAATCCCAGATACTTCTCCATTTTTTTGATTCCACTTTGCTTCTGAATTCAATAGCCGATGCTCTGCCGATAACAAATAATAAGAATAACATAAATGCCATATAGAATCCGGAGAAGACTGTAGCATAAACATGAGGAAAAGCGGCAAACAAAGCTCCACCAGCAGTTATCAGCCAGACTTCATTGCCATCCCAGACAGGCCCAATAGCGTTCAAATTGATGCGCCTTTGCTTGTCAGTCTCTCCTTTGTAATGTATCATCCCTACGCCGAAATCGAATCCGTCGAGTATCACATAGCCAATGAATAGTACCACTATGAGAATAAACCAAATAATATTATAATCCATATTCACCTCTTTAATCTAAATTATCATACAGTGCATAAATAAATATAGATTAATCTAATAAAATATAAAAATTTTTTTTCTATGTATTGTTTAAATCTTTGAGTAATATATTAAAAATATTGCATTATTTATTATTATTTACTTCTCTATTCTTATCCTTGCATCTACAGCGATAACAGTTTTCTCGGAGCCCATTAAAGGGTTTAAATCAATTTCTGTAATTTCGGGAGCAACTTCTAACAGCGAGGAAAGTCGTGTTATCTGTTCTGTAAACATTATTTCGTTTACTCCCTGCTGACCGCGAACACCTTTTATCAATGCGTATGACTTCAGGTTTTTTATCATAAGTTCGGCTTCATCTTTTCCTATTGGCACCAAACCATAAGATACATCTTTAAGGACTTCGATGAATATCCCACCAATCCCGCATAAAACAATATGCCCGAATCCAGGATCTTTCTTAGCTCCGATAAAAAGCTCAATGCCTTTGGGTAGCATTTTCTGAAAGAGGACTGCTTCTGCACCTTCTATTTTCATTAAGTCCGAAAAGCACTCTTGCGTTTTTTTATCAGTGTTTACATTAAGAATTACTCCACCTACATCTGATTTGTGGACTGGTCCGACTACTTTCATCACGAGCGGATAGCCAATGGATCTTGCTACTTTTATGGCATCTTCTTCTATGGAAGTTGACATTTCTGGTACTCTTTTTATACCTGCGGCATCGAGCAGTTCAGATATTTTCTCTGGCAGAAGATAGCCTTCTTCAGCATCATCTATAACACTTCGAATAGTTTTAATATCTATTTTAACGGATTCTTTCATTGAAAATGGCTTAGGGGTTGCCTTCGCTTTGGATAATGCTTCTCCGAACAGCACTTCATCCTTAAAATATACTCTACCGAAAGATTTAAAGTATTCTATAGCCTCCATCACCTGAACAACTGATGGCAGAACGGGGAATACCGGCTTTTTGCATAAATTCATCTTTTCGTGAAGCACTTTATAAACTGGTTTTACATCAAACAAGCCAGGAGTACCAAAGATCACTACCGAACCATCAATATTATCAAAATCATTTTCTACGTAATCAAGAATTTTCCCGAGCTGTTCAGCGTTTCCTGTAGCGAGAAAGTCTATAGGATTTGCAACGGAAGAGCCATGATAGAGTTGAGCTTTGAGTTCTTCGGCGGCTTCTCCTTCGATGTGAGGAACTTTTAATCCTCCTTTTGCCAGAGTATCTGTGAGCATTACGCCAGGTCCCCCGGCGTGAGTAATAACAGCAATATTATTCCCAGTCAGCTCTTTGTGCATCAAAACCCCTGCGGTATAAGCCAGATCCTCCCGTCCATAACATCGGATAACCCCTGCCTTGCGAAAAAGAGCATCAACGGAATTATCTGATACAGCTAACGCACCAGTATGCGAGGATACAGCACGCGTGCCGGCATCTGTTGTTCCTGCCTTAATAGCAGCTATGCGGCAGCCCTTAGAAATTAATGACCGGCAATGGTCAAGGAATTTTGCGGGTTTGTCAACTTGTTCGATATATACAATCTTTACTTTTGAGCTATGCTTAGAGTCAAAGTTATCGTCCCAGTATTCTAAAACTTCTTCGACACCTATATGGGCGCTATTTCCCACGGAGATAACACTTGCAAATGTGATGCCCAGTGGTATAGCAGTTTCAAGTATAAAAACCGCAGTAGCTCCCGATCCCGAAACAAAATCAACCCCATGCGGATCGAGCTTTGGCATCGGACCTGCAAACGAACCATTATAGGCGGGAGTTAGCACACCTGTGCAATTTGGTCCGACCAATGTAGCTGAGTTTTCTTTTGCTATCCGTACAATCTCTTCTTCTAATTTTTCACCTTCTTCCCCTATTTCGCTAAACCCTGCACTAAGCACTAAATAAGCTTTAGTTCCTTTGTTTTTGGCAAGGAATTCCATAGTTTGGGGTACAAATTTTGAAGCTATGGCAATTATAGCCAGATCACATTGCCCCAGATCTTCTGGACTCTTATAAGATTTTATCCCCTGCACTTCATCTTCTTTTGGGTTTATAGCATAAAGCTTTCCTGCAAATCCGCCTGCTATAAGGTTCTGCAGGACTTTTCCTCCCGGCTTTCCTGTATTATTAGAAGCGCCTACAACGACTATACTTTTTGGATTCAATAATTGATTAACTATCATAAATTTCCCTGCTATAATTTATTAGACATTCTCTGTTAAAAAAGTGCTATTAAAATAATCCAGTGATCTGTTCTTGCTCAGTGCTGTCTGGTAAGAATAATTTTTCAGTAGCTCTTGCATAAAATCAATACGAGAACGAAACTTACCATGAAAAATATTATTGAATAATTCCTTGTTTATCCATTCAGTGTTTTTTATGGGTTCCAAATGATTCTGCAGAGCAAAAGAATCGGTCATACCAGCAATATACCAACTTTCGATTTCAATTATCACAATAGCAATCTTTTGTTTGGGTAAGTTTATCACTTTTTGGTTTTTTATCCATTCGAATTTATTCCGCACCCATTTTACCTTAGTTGAAACATTAGGCATTTCGTCAATATCTGCTGCAAAGATAAAATCATCATTGCTTTTTTGGATTGTTTTGATATAATTAATAACTACTTTTTTTTTCATTTGGGCATATTTAATATATTTGACTTTAACACGCATTTTAGGTTCGATGATACTTCTAAAAAATCGTTCGTCATCGTTGCCCTCTACGAAAATAAAAACTTTGTCTGCTGCCATGATCAAATATCCAATAGGTTTTGCACATAAAGCTCTTCGATGCCTATCTCATTTTCCAGGAATTTCTTTATCTCGCATTGGTCCTCTATGCGTTCGATGGTGGAAAAGCCATTTTCATACCTTGATACAAAAAGCAGATTCTCCAGACCTGCATATTTGACTATCTCCGGGTTATGGGTACTTAATATAATCTGCTTTCCTTCGCTTACATCGAGCATCATATCAACAACTTTTGAGATAAGAGATGGGTGTATTCTGCGTTCCGGCTCTTCGAAAATTGCAATTTTGCTATCCTCAAAATAAAGAGCAATAATTAGGGCTATGATGAAAATCGTTCCGGAAGACATCAGGAAAGCCGGCATATAGTCTTTCTTCGAAAATGTCTCTTTCAGTTTAACTATCAAACTGCGATCAAAATAATCTTCTACCTTCACATTTTCTACATAAGGCAGAATATCATTGATAATATTCAGGAATTTCCTGCTATCATTTTTATCTGATAGTATTCGTTTCAAAACTATGGCCATATTCTCGGCATTTTCCTCAAGCTTTGCCATGCCGCTAACTGTTCGAGCCAGCTTCGGAAGCTTCGGGTCAATATCATATATAGGAATATTATTGAAGATATCAATTACGCTATGCCTGAATGGCAGATAATTATCTATGGTTTCTATTAGGAGCGATGGTCTGCTGCTGTCCGCTTTTCTAAAATTTGAAGCATCTATAAGATATGCCGGGAAAAAGTCATGTTGCTCTAATGGTATAGTATTTTCTTTCTTGAAAGCAATCTGCAGCTTGCCTGATTTTATTTCAAAAAGCATTTCGCCCGAACCAATTTTTTCCAGTTTGTTTTCTTGTTTAAGATGAAAATCATGTTTAGATACCGCTTCATCAATTTTTACAGTATAAGAATTTTTCTTGAAAGCCAGCTTAAAAGAATAATTGAAATGTGTAAGCGTTACGATGTATTTCTCATTATTCTTAGGAATAGTAAACCCTAAGACATCGTCAGGGACTAAAGAAATGTTAAACTCAAGCATATCTTTATGAGTCAGTAAATTCAGATTGCGAATATACTCCACCCCTCCTTGAAGAGATATAGCATTTTCCAGACCTTCGTTTACGATATCTCTAAGAAAGCGGAATACCTGAATAAAATTGGATTTACCCGAAGCGTTAGCTCCTATTAGTACATTAAAGCTGCCAAGCTCGAGTTCTACAGAATGAAAGCTTTTATAATTAATGATATTTATGGATTTTATGTGCATGTTATTCTTATCCCTTTTTCTAATGCCTCAAAAACAAAATATTCTAAATTCTTTCCTTCATTAATATTCTTTTTAGTAACATACTTAATATCAGGAATAAAATCATGATCCAAAGCATATTTATAAAAAATCTTATTAATATTTTTCACTAATTGCCAATCTATATCATGGTTCAAAACTACAAGAAAATCGTAATCCGAATAATCAGTAGGTTTCCCATAAGCTCTTGATCCAAAGAGGTATAGATCAGATATAACAGATGGGTATTCTGTTCTTATCTCCTTTTTCATTTCTATTCTTTCAAATCTTGAATATTTTTCAATCTATCAATTTCTAATCTGATCTCATCAATTATTTCAGTATTTCTAATAACTTTTTGATTGTTTGCACGGGAGGAGAAGATGATGAATACCTTTCCTCTATAATCATGTTCAAATTGCTCAAAGCTTTGCTGCATTCTCTCAGAGATGTTGTAGTTCCCGAAATTAGCATTTGCAGTTATTGGTTTTATCTGAATTCCAAAAGCATATTTGCCGACCCTTCCAATATAATCAATATCGCAGGCATGATCAAGCTCAGCGTCAGACTCCTCGAACTTAATTTCAGGAAATATCTTTGCAAGGTTATCATGGATCACAGATTTTTCAAGTAAATATCCATCGTAGGTTCTCGTTATTGTGAGTTCTTTTATATAATCAATACAATCTTCCTTTGTTATTTCCTTGAAAGCGGCAATCCATTCGGGCATAACGCATTCAGTCAATTTTATGTAAAGGCGATCTCCGAGTTCTTCAAGATTTTTTTTGGATATTTTTACTGGTTCCTTAGTTTTAGTATAAGCATTCTCAAAATAGTATTTCTCCCATTCTTTTAAGCTATTTGGCTGGCATTGACGAATAAGAGCCATAACTTCCCCAACTTTAGAAGGTCTGGTAAGCTGGTATATATTACTTGTGTAATTCAATACTTTTTCTTTTTTCCCGAAGGATTTTGCGTACTTCTTTATCTCATTTTTCATGAATTTTGCTCGTATAATAGTTTGAATTTATCAGAATATTTGAAATAATAGGATGTATCAACATTAGTAAGACCATGCTTTAATAAGTGAGCGTTAATAAAGGTTTTATTTTTCAGATATAAATAGCATAGTAAATTATTTTTTTCATCATACTTTTTTTGATCAAATCGAATAAATACTTTTTGATTTCTCGTTTTTTCGTATAAGAATCTAACTGCTTGGTCTTTAAATGGTGCATTTTCTTTTATGCCTATCAATCTAACAATCAAATCATTGTCTAACTTTAATAGTTCAGGGCTGATAATATGCTTTACCGAATAATAATCTTCTCTTTTTTCTGTTGATTTGTCTATCTTCGATCCAAATTGTAATTTTTTAATATCAATTTTTTTATCGAATGATAAGGGGTCTTTGAAAATATAGGGTAGTGTAGATACCTTCAGATTATAATTTATTTTATTACTCTCCTGTTCGATAAAATTATATTTAGTGTTTACGAGGTCTTGTTGATCAACATTCAATTTTCGCTTAATAAAGGGAATGAAATCAGGGTTTATTTCATATCCATAAGAGTTTCTTCCAGTATTCTTTGCAGCAAGTGATGTGGTGCCAGATCCCAAAAACGGATCAAAAACATAATCTCCAACAAAAGAAAACATCTTGATCAATCTTTTCGGCAATTCTTCAGGGAACATGGCGATATGAGAATCCTGCTTTGTTCCTCCGAATGTCCAATGACCTGAAAAATACTCTCTCCACTCTTCTTTAGTAAGCTTTGATAGTTCTTTAAGGTCTTTCTCTGGCTTTTTGGGATTTCCAAGCTTTTTAAATAATAGAATAAATTCGTAGTCAATTGAAATAATACCATTTCGCGGATACGGAAAGCTACCCATAACTGAAGCACCGCCTGTTGTGTTAGTAGTAGTTTTCTTTTGCCAGATAATTGCTCCCATGTAATCGAAACCGATTGTTTCACAGAATTTTATGATCTCGGTTCTAATTGGAATTACTTTATATCTGCCATAATAAACAGATCTAGCGAATTGATCTCCAATATTTATACATAAACGGCAGCCATTTTCCAAAATGCGATAGCACTCACTCCATACTAAGTTTAGATTGTTAATATATTGTTCGTAGCTATCATTGTATCCGATCTGATCCTTGCTGCCATAATCTTTTAATTGCCAGTATGGTGGAGATGTAATTACTAACTGAACAGAGCCATCGGCAAGCTCTTTCATATTTCTACTATCGCCACGAATTATAGTATGTTCCGTTCCCATTTCCATCACCTCACCTCTGCTCCTGCGCCAATATCTTTATTCTCGAATGTTGCGATTGCCAGTTTGCCGTCCTCTGCATTTGCTGCTAGCAGCATGCCCTGAGACTCATAGCCCATCAATTTCGCTGGCTTTAGATTAGCTACCACTACTACTGTTTTACCAACTAAGTCTTCCGGCGAATAATGCTCTGCGATGCCTGCAAGTATTTGTCTCTTTTCGCTTCCGAGATCAACCTGCAAACGCAAGAGTTTCTTAGATTTTTTTACTTTTTCTGCTTCTATAACAACTGCCGTTCGTAGCTTGATATTCAAAAAGTCATCTATTGTAATTAATTCCTCTTCGGGCTGCTCAATCTTGCCCAGTTTTGATTGTTGCTCTTCGACTACACTATCTTCAATTCGTGTGAAAAGTAATTCGGGAATATTCGTACTACGTTTTTGTTCTAATAGTGGCAACGCCGCTTCCTGCCAGTAATTTTTCGTTTTCAAACCATAATTCTCGGTGCCTGTATGAGCTCTTTCGTTAAGCATTTTGTATATTCTCTCGCTAGTAAAGGGAAGAATTGGTGCAAACACTACGGCAAGTGACCTTACTAATTGCAGACATACGTACATAGTTTTTGCGGTAGCATCTTTATCACTTTTCGCAGATTTCCATGGCTCTTCATCATTAAAGTATTTATTTGCGGCACGGGCTATATTCATTGTTTGAGTAATGCCGTCGCGAAATCTATATCTTCCATATAATTCGGATATTTTAATTACGCCAGTACACAAAGAGCGGATTAGATTAAGGTCATTCTCGCTATATTTCACTGCGAACTGCATTTCCATTTCTGTTACATCATCTCCTGAATTATGGGCTTGAGCCAGATCAGTCCAATCTCTATCTAAGTTTGTATATTTTTCCGACAGCTCAGGAACTTTTCCCTCAAAGTTCTTATGTAAGAAAATCAGCGTTCTGTTCACAAAATTACCAAATATAGCAGACAGTTCGTTGTTATTGCGTTGCTGGAAATCTTTCCATGTAAAATCGGAATCCCTGGTTTCAGGGAAATTCATAGCCAAAGCATATCGCAAGGAATCTATATAATGCGTCTCGGGGAAATCATTAATGAAATCCTGCAGATCTATAGTCCAATTTCGTGATTTTGATATTTTCTGTCCTTCTAAATTTAGAAATTCATTAGCAGGAACATTTTTTGGTAGTATATAATGATCTCCTCTGGCATGGAGCAGGGCAGGAAATATTAATGTATGAAAAACTATATTATCCTTGCCTATAAAAGCAATGTAATCGGTTTCTTCGTTTTGCCACCATTTTTTCCAGTCAGTGGCTTTTGCCTTATTCTCTAATTCTAATTTATTCATAAGCTCTTTTGTAGCAGAAATATAGCCCAGCACTGCCTCGAACCAGACATAGAGGACTTTCCCTCGGGAATGCTCTTCGGGGATTTCCTTTATATCATTTACACTGATTCCCCAGCTCAGGTCGCGTGTAATGGCTCGCTCAGCGAGTCCCTGTTTAAGCCAACTTCTGGTTTGTTGCAGAACATTTTCTTTCCAGTCTCCTGCATGGCTCGCAATATATTTCTCTAAGAAATCCTGAAATTTATCAAACCGCATATACCAGTGAGTTGTTTTTTTGACTATTGGGGTTTCTCCGGACACTCTGCTTTTTGGCTGTAATAATTCTAATTGGTTATAATAAGCGCCACAATGGTCGCATTGGTCTCCTCTGGCGCCATCAGCTCCGCAGTTGGGGCATATCCCCTCTACGTATCTGTCCGGCAGGAATATATTTTTTTTGGGATCGAAGAACTGCTCTTCTTTCTTTTCAACGAGATAATCTTTTTTCAGGAAGTCAACAAAAAAAGCTTTTGCCGTTTCGTGGTGAACTAATTTTGAGGTTCTGGAATATATGTCAAAACTCATCCCAAATTTTCCGAAAGCCGATTTATTAGCTTCGTGGTATTTATCAATAATTTGTTTTGGTTTTACGCCTTCCTGCTCGGCAGCAATAGTGATAGCCACACCGTGCTCATCGGAACCGCATACATACAAAAGCTCTTCGCCGAGTAATCTTTTATGGCGGCAATATATATCAGCGGGTAAATAGGCGCCGGCGCAGTGCCCGAGATGAATGTAACCGTTAGCGTATGGTAATGCTGAAGTAACTAATATCCTGCTCATTTCTTATATTTCCTTAACTTGAATAATTGTACATTATAATTCTGAAAAAACTATGATCACTTAGTTATTGTAATATCTATCGAAGCACCCTCTTCCACAAGCTCGCCTGCTGTGGGTTGCTGATTGATAACTGTATTTGGCAAAAAAGTTTCATTTAAGATTATTTTGATATTGCCAACCATCAGACCAGATTCAGCCAACACCTCTTTGGCATCTTCCAATGGTGTGTTAATTAGCTGGGGCACTTTCACCTGATTTTCCGATCCCTTGCTTATCACAAGATCAATTACACTGCCGTAAGCTGCCATTTCGTCTGGCTTTATACTTTGCTCTACGATGGTATCATTTCCGTATAGATCACTGAACTCGTATGAAGTCTCTCCCGGCTTCAACCCCTTGTTCATTAGCTCTACTTTTGCAATTCTAAAGGGTTGACCTATTAAGTAAGGCATTTTTACTTTTTCCTCGCCTTTACTAACAATTAGAGTAATGTTTCTATCTACTTTTACAGTCTGACCTGGTTTCGGGATTTGATTCAATACATTATCTTCCTTTTGAGTAATGCTATGCTGGTATTCGATTTTCGTGATCTGCAAGCCAGCATCAGCTAAAATCTTTTTCGCCTCATCAACATTCTCTCCGATAAGTTCAGGCATTAGAGTTGTTTCCCGCTCTTTGATCATATTTGGCAAGATAACGCTGTCTATTAGAATTACTACTATAATCAATACTAAACTGAAGCTTAGCAGTACTAAACCATAAGGTAACAATTTTTTTAATGAATCATTCATTTGATCTACAAAGAATATTTAACAATAACCATATTTTACAATTACGTAAAATACAAATAATTGTTTAAATTTGACAAGAAGATTTAAGTATTTTTATGAATTTTACAGTCAGGAAGAATTAATGGTCGCGAAAAATCAACAAAATTCCAATCAGGAAGCTGCCCAAATACTTTTAGGATCGAAGAATATTATTATTACGACGCACATGAATCCGGATGGTGATGCTATAGGCTCTGCTCTTAGCATATATCATTTTGCCAAAGATGCTGGCTGCAATCCGAAAGTTATCATTAATGATGAAGTGCCATATAACTTTAGTTTTCTCTCAGATGCAGACAAAGTCATAACATATGATGAAAGCAAGCATTATGATGAGATATTAAAAGCAGAAGCCATTTTTGTAGTTGACCTGAATGATCCCTCGCGGCTTAAAGCATTGGAAAAACCAATATTGGAATCATCTGCAAAAAAAATAGTAATTGACCACCATATAGAACCTAAAGAATTTGCTGATATATATATAGTTGATACAGAAGCTAGCTCAGCAGGCGAACTGATCTATAAATTTCTCATCCAAATAGAAAATGTAAAAATTAATTCCTATGTTGCTGAATCTTTATATACAGCCATTATGACTGATTCCGGTAATTTCCGATTTCCACGAACTGATGCAGAGCTTCATCGGATAGTTGCAGATCTGCTTGAACTTGGGGCTGACCCTGTTAAAATCTATAATGAGGTATATGCACGCGTTCCCTATCGAAAATTACAACTGCTCGGATATGCTTATTCCAATATGAATCTTTACTTTAATGGTAATCTTTGCATGATGTATCTAACTGCTGACGACATTAAAAAAGCAGAGGCATCGGAAAACGACGTGGAAGATTTCGTAGAAACTTTACTTAATATTGAAGGTGTAAAAGTTGGAATTATGATGACCGAAGCTATAGATAGAAGCGTGGTTAGGATTTCTTTCCGCTCCAAAGGAGACATATCAGTTAGGGATATGGCTTTGAAATTTGATGGTGGAGGCCATTTCCATGCCGCAGGTGCCAGAGTTTATAATTCTGATCTGCAGACGGTTCGCCACAGATTATTAGAAGAAGCAAGCCAGCAATTTGTATAAAAAGACCATTGCAAAAGTCCAAAAACTGATCCCACCCCGACCCTGCCTTACGAGTCCCGACTTGTCGGGAAAAGGGGGACATAGGAGATTTTCTTGGGTTTTGCAATGGTCTTATAAATATAGATGGCAGGAAAAAT
>CAYQTZ010000034.1:0-14039 GCA_964420565.1 uncultured Hyphomicrobiales bacterium | reverse complement strand
CCACATCACACAGTCTCTATAAGGGAGGGTCGGGGTGGGATCAGTTTTTGGACTTTTGCAATGGTCTTATTACTTGAATATTGAAACCACTAAGCTTCTATTTGATTTAAAGTATCTATAACTGAGATTCCTTAATAGGCAATTCAGATGTTTGGCAATTATATAATTCAATTCTTCATTTGATATATTTTCATAAGAGGTATGTTTGAGTTGTCTGTATAAACAAATTATCAGCCATTTTTATATTAAAAAAACCCATAAGGAAAATATTTATCAATATGGGTTTTTTATTGTTTTAATCATTTATATCTTATTTGATTTCACTAAAGTATTTCATAAACTGCACGCGTTCCCAAATGTGAGGATCCTTGATGTTTTTTATAGACATCTTACCTCTGAATTCATTGATTGAATTGTATTCATGTTTTGTCATCCACTCTTCAATTTTGTTCAAAATATCTGTTACTTTGTCTGTACCATTTCGATAAAGAGTAGAAGCAATTTGTACAGCATCGGCGCCGGCAAGCAGCATTTTAATGGCGTCTTCGCCTTCGTGAACTCCAGTTGAGGAGGCAATACTGCACTGCAACTGATCAGAAAGCATTGCAACCCAGCGCAAAGGCATCATTAGTTCGCGTGAAGTGCTAAGCACATTTGATCTTGTAAAATTCAGTTCATCAATATCGAAATCAGGGCTGTAAAAGCGATTGAACATCACGATTCCGTCAATACCGGTATCGGCAATTTTTTGCA
The DNA here is from genome assembly GCA_964420565.1 of uncultured Hyphomicrobiales bacterium. Lineage (GTDB taxonomy): Bacteria > Bacteroidota > Ignavibacteria > Kapaibacteriales > UBA2268 > CAYQTZ01. Next base: position 13,286 of record CAYQTZ010000034.1, on the reverse strand, counting down.
TCATGTTGACAAGATTGGCGAAATAAAAGCTGGTCTTTACAGCAACTGGCATACTTAGCTCGGATTTTACTTTGGTCAGAATTTCTAAGTAGTTCTTTTCTATGTCAGCAGCAGTTTTGTTTGGATTTGATGGCAGCATGAACATGTTGAGTTCCAAAGCGTCGGCGCCTGATTCCTGAATATTCTTAGCAAAATATGTCCATTCGTGCCCTGAGGAGCAATTGATACTGGCAATAACAGGTATAGAAACAGCATTCTTTGCTTCATTGATCAGATCAATGTATCTGTTGATCTTCAATCCCTTTAGGTGGTGGTCAATATAATCAAAGCTTTCCCTCATTTCGTGGTTCTTCATCATCTTCGATGCTTCCATATCTGCTTCTAATAGTATTTCTTCTTCGTAAATAGATTTAAGCACGACTGCGGCACACCCTTTAGCTTCTAAATCTTTGATTTTATCTACCGTATCGGTCAAGCCTGAGCTTGAAGCTATGATTGGATTCTTTAACTCTAAATTTAGATATTTCGTTGATAGGTCTGGCATTTTTATTCTCATAATTAAATTAACAAAAAGTTATATTGCAAATTTATTTGATTTATAGCTTATTGCCAAATATTTCCATTATCTTAATTTAATAATCTTGAAAGATCAGTATGTTAAAAAATTTTGTAACTTGATCCAGAAATTTTCGTAATAAATGAAAAAGTGTAATATTTAATAAAGGGAAGATAAGATGAAAGCCAGAATTACTTTAGTATTAATCATGTTTGCTGCTATGTTTACTCTAAATTCCTGTTTCAATATGTATCCCTGTACTAAAGGTACTGGAGATATTATCAAAGAAGAAAGAGACATAGGCAGCTTTGATAGAATAGAGCTTCAAACTATTGCTGATGTTTACTTTAAGCAGGGTGATACTCATGCTTTAAGGATACAAACGGATGACAATTTGATGGATTTAGTTAGGACTGAAGTATCCGGAAATGTGCTGAAGATATATACAAAGCAAAACATCTGTCCTGAAAAACTTAGAATAGATATTATACTAAAGGAACTTAAAGATATCAAGGTAAGCGGTTCTGGTAATATCAAATGTCTGAATAAACTGAATACGGAAGATCTTTCTATTGCAGTACTTGGTTCTGGCGATATACGCATTCCTGAGATCAATGCCCAGAATATTGATATTGAAATATCAGGTTCAGGGGATTTGTTTATGGAAGGTATGGCTAACAGAATAGTATCGGAGATCAATGGCTCCGGGGATATAAGATGTATGGGGTTAAAGGTAAAAGATGCAAAGATAGAGATAAATGGCTCCGGCGACTTTGCCATTAATGTTCAGGATAAACTGCATATTGAAATAAATGGAAGCGGGAATATAGAATACAAAGGTAACCCGAGTATAAAGCAGGAAATACTTGGCTCTGGTGATATCATCAAAAGATAGTAATTGGAGTATTCTATCTTTTAGTATTTCATTTTGACTTTGATCTTTTTTATTCTCTCTTTTAGATAAAACTGTGCATCTTCGAAATCAGGAACGCTTAATAAAATAGTAGGGTTCATAGATATACCAAATCCTTCGTCGGGCAGACCAAAGAAATCTGTGTCCATAGAGCCGTTGGCATTTTCATCGTGGTGAACTGTAATTGCATAGACGCCAAAAGGAAGGTCGTCGTAGATTATTAAGGATTTATTATCTTTGATCAGCGCTGTGTCCCGCATTAAGCAGAAATCAGTTTTAACGGGGAAGTATTCTTTTGTTTCAAAGTTATAAATGTGGCTGCGCAGCACTCCTTTGCTATGCTTAAAGTCCTCGATTTCTACAATTATGCTGCCTTTATTCGTTGTCTTATTATCTGCAGATGTAGCGAAAGATACAATAAGAAATATGCTGATAAGTGAAATAAATAAATAACTCTTTCCCATAGCTTCGTTGATCATTTGTATAACATATTTTAATAATAAAAAATACAAACTTAAGAATTTTTTTTTAATTAGAATAAACTATATGTAAAAATATTGTTAATTGCAGAACTCCATGCCTTATGCATACAAAGAATTCATATTTTTTGTGGAACATCCCAACTTAGCTCTCCGAGACTGTATGATAGCTATAAGTCAAGAAAAAAAGTTGTTGATCAAGATGATTCCTCCACAGCCCTCCTTTAAAAGTAAGTGGGGGGAGTAAGTCTTTGTTTTAAATAGATATAAGAGCTTCTTTTTATTTATAAAGAAGAAAACGAAGGGGGGCTCATACTTTTCTTTTTCACGACCATTACACTGGCTGTGAGGGTTGGGGTGGCGGATTCTGATATATATCTAAATATTTCGAAATCGTTGTGTGCAGTATAATTATCGTTACTCTGATATTTTTCGTTATGGAGTATATATGTCTGAATTTAGAAGCGTAAGCTTCATAAAGATTATAGAATTAAAAGATATTCAGGATTGAATGAGAATTAAGAGATATTTAACTTAAAAAATTCATTGAATATGTAGAAAATTTTAATTAAATTCATTATCTTAAATTATGGATTTTTCAATCTAATTATATAGGTCTATATGTCATCATCAAAGAATACTGAGTCAATAAATGAAATAAATAATGACAAACAGGAAGAGCAAACAGTAGCAACAAGCGATACTAATGAAAGGATTGGGGATCATGCGGACTCTTTCGCAAATCTTGATTTTTCGGTTGTTGCAGTTGGTGCCTCTGCTGGCGGTCTTGAAGCTCTGGAGCATTTTTTTACGAATATGCCTTCAGAAACTGGTCTTGCTTTTGTTGTAATTCAGCATTTATCCCCTGATTATAAGAGTTTGATGGTTGAGTTGCTTTCTAAATATACAAAGATGAACGTTCTTCGTGTTGAAGATGGAATGAAAATAGAACCGAACTGTGTTTATCTGATACCTCCGAAGAAAAATATGACTTTGTTCCATGGGAAGTTATATCTTAATGAACAAAATATGGGGCATGGGCTGAATCTGCCGATAGATATCTTCTTTCGTTCTATGGCTGAAGATCTTAGTGAAAGAAGTATTGGAATTGTCTTATCCGGTACTGGCAGCGACGGGACTTTGGGGATAAGAGCTATTAAAGGTGCCGGTGGGATGGTCATGGTGCAGGACGAAAATACCGCAAAATTCGATGGTATGCCGAGAAGTGCTATTTCTACAGGGTTGGTTGATTATATATTACCTCCTGAAGAAATGGGCAACCAGATAATAAAGTTTACTAAGCATCCCTTTATTTCAAAAAACGAACAGCAGGATAATAAAAAAATCACAAACGAGGATTCTTTCTCTAAGATATTATCTTTGATACGGACAAGAACGGGCATAGATTTTACTTTCTATAAACCTAATACAATAGTTCGGCGTATTGAGCGAAGAATAAGCGTTAATCAATTAGAAGATACAGATGAATATTTGAATTTGCTTATGCAGATACCTAACGAAATAGATATTCTTTACAAAGAACTTTTAATTGGAGTAACAAAATTCTTCCGTGATACCGAAGTATTTAATACTTTGGAAGAGAAGATAATTCCAAAGATAATGTCCCGAAAAAAGCAGAATGATAGTATCAGGATTTGGGTCGTAGGTTGCTCAACAGGCGAGGAAGCATATTCTATCGCAATTATGTATCAGGAATTTATGCTCAAAGTAGGTAAGAATTATGATGTGAAAATATTTGCAACTGATCTGGACCGCGAGGCTATAGAATATGCCAGTCTCGGAGTATATCCAGAAAGTATTGTTGCTGATGTCTCTGAGGACAGACTGAGAGGGTTTTTCAAGAAAAATGGTGGTTCATTTAAAGTTTCTGACAAGATAAGGCAAATGGTTATTTTTGCTACTCATAATATAATTAAAGATCCTCCATTTTCGAAAATGGATATGATAAGCTGTCGAAATCTATTGATCTATTTGCAACCTATTATGCAAAAGAAAGTACTTTCTGCTTTTAGCTTCTCTGTCAACCAGTCTGGTTATTTAGTACTTGGTACGAGCGAGTCGGTAGGGGAGATGTCCTCCTATTTCAACTCTTATGATAATAAGAACAAAATATATTTCAGTAATGAAATGAAGAAGCCTCCGGTTATTGATGAATTCTACACACCTCCAATAAGGCTCGAAAGACAGAGGCAGGCGCCTGTTTACCAAGCCGCCCAGTCAAAAAGGGAGAGGGATGAGGATGTTTTTAGAGATGCGAAGAAAGACCTTTTCGATGAATATGTACCTCCGACTATAATCGTTAATGACTCTTTAGAGCTGATCCATAGCTTTGGCGATATACATGATTTTATTAAACTTCCAAGTGGCAGAGTGAATCTGAACGTATTGCACATGGTCAATTCTGATCTTTCTATAGCTATGAGTACTGCTATCCACAAAGCAAATAAAGAGAACAACAGAATTGTATATCGTGAGGTTGTAATCCGCGATAAAGAAGTAAATAAGTGCATAAATTTAATTGTTAAGCCATTCGAGCGAGACGTAAAAGGACAGAATTTTAATATCATTGTTTTTGAAGATTGTCCTCATAAGCATGAGGATGAATTCAACAATGAAAAATATGATGCTGATTCTAAAGTAAACCAAAGAATGGAAGATTTAGAGCAGGAATTGAAATATACAAAAGAGAATCTGCAAGCAACTATCGAGGAGTTAGAAACGTCTAATGAGGAATTACAAGCTACAAACGAAGAGCTTATAGCTTCAAATGAAGAGCTGCAGAGCACTAACGAAGAGCTGCAATCCGTAAATGAAGAGCTTTATACTGTAAATTCAGAATATAAGAACAAAATAGAAGAATTAACAGATCTGTATAACGACATGAATAACTGGTTCAAAATTACAAGTATAGGCACGATATTCCTCGATCTAAAGCTAAGAGTCAGAAAGTTCACTCCTGGCGTAGCAAGGTTTGTGAATCTGTTAGATACTGATATTGGAAGACCAATTAAGCATATATCATATAATTTTGACTATGACAGATTTTTAGATAGCATAGATGACGTAATCAAAGATCTGCAACCGATAGAAAAAGAATTGCAGACCAGAAATGGTGATTTTTGGTTTTTGCTGAAGATTCAGCCCTACCGTACTTTAGAAAATGCAGTGAAAGGCGTTGTGGTTACTTTTATTGATATTACTGCTCTGAAGCAATTTGAGGGTAAAATAGACAGAGACAAAAAATTACTATACCGCGTTTTAGAAAGTAGCCCAATTGCTAAAACTATGGTTGATAATAACGGTAATATTATTTATGCTAACAGAAAAGCTGAAGATGTATTAGGAATTTCAAGAGATGAGATAACCAAAAGACGTTTCAACTCTCCTGAATTTAAGAGTCAAAACAGCTATAATGAACCTATGAAAGACGAAGAAAAGCCATTCCAGATAGTACTTAAGACAAAGGAATCTGTTTATAATTTGGTAGAATATATAGAAAGACCTGATGGCTCAAGAACAAAGCTCCTGATAAACGGAGCTCCCTCATTTGATGAAAACGGTAATGTGGACGGTGCTGTTTTCGCTTTTACTGAAGCTAAGGAATAATTTTTTTTACAGATCTATAAGATGTATTTTGAAAGATAATAATCATATTAATGAGATTCGTCGAAAAGCCGAGGAAATATTAAAAGAAAAAAATCTTGATGTGCTTAATGATATTGATATCAAAGAAGTAATAGAAGAGCTACAAGTGCATCAGATTGAACTCGAGCTTCAAAATGATGAATTAAAGAAAATTCAGAATGAACTGTGGATATCAAAGAATAAGTATCAGAAGCTATTCGATAACGCCCCAATTCCGTATTTTATTCTTGATGAATATTTGGACATTATTGATCTAAATGACAAAGCCGCTGTTTTGATTAATTCCTCTATTAGAGCTTTAAAGAAAAATAATATAAGCAAATATATTGCTCCTGAATCTCAGGATGCTTTCTATAGACATATTAAAGATACCTTCATCACAGAATCTAAGCAAATAGCAGATATTCAGATAACTGACGCATCAAAATCAATTAAATGGATGCAAGTAGAAAGTATAACTATTGGCGATTGCAATAATAGTGTTTGTGTATTATCTGGATTTATTGATTTAACCGCCAGAAAAGTAATCGAAGATAATCTGAAACTCGAGAAAGATAAAGCCGAAATGCTTTATAAAGTATCGCCCATTGGTATATTTACTATTAATCATGACCATAGGATCACTTCATGGAATAACAGAATAGAAAACATAACTGGCTTGACTTCAAATGAAGTCATTAATAATGAATGTAATGAATTAGAGATATGTTTTGGGAAAGAAGTCTGCAATATTTTAAATGTGAATCAAAAAAGACCCGTCTATGGATATAAGACTACTGTCAAATCCAAGTCTAATATAGAATATCGAGTTTCTATGAATATAGAGAATATTGTCGATTCTAATAATAATATTATTGGTTCTATTGTCAGTGTTGAAGACGAAACTGAAAGTGTACGGAAAAACGAAGAGCTTTATCGCTTCCGTATTGCTTTGGACAGCATACAGGATAATATTTTTATCGTTGATAATAAAACTATGAGATTCGTTGACGTAAACGAAGCCGCTTGTGTTACTCTGGGGTATTCCCGCGAAGAATTGCTGCAAATGACTCCTGGTGATATTCAAAATGAATTTAGTATGGACGATATAAATAGAATGATAGATGATCTCAGATCCGGTAGGTACAAATCCTTGAATCTGGAATCAAAACACAAAAGAAGCGATGGAACTGCTTTCGATGTCGAGGTATCCTTACAACAAATTGAGATGAATGGTAAAGATCTTCATATAGCTATTGCAAGAAATATTACCGAACGAAAAGAAACAGAAAAGCAGCTTTTATTCCAGCAAAACTTTTTGAAAAGCATTATTGAGAATTTACCAGTTGGTATTTTTGCAAAAGATTCACGTAATGAGTTCAGATATGTTATTTGGAATAATAAAATGGAAGATATATCTGGCAATAAAGCCGAAGAGATTATCGGCAAAACCGATTTTGATCTCTATGAAGAAAAAGAAATTGCCGAGAATCATAGAAATATCGACGAAACAGTTATTTTCGAAGGAGAGATTTTAGATATAGAGGAATCTTTTATCAGAAAAAATTCAGAAGAACGATTGGTACATATCGTAAAAGTCCCTGTGTTCAATAACGAAGGAGAGCCAAATTATCTTCTTGCTATCGTTGATGATATTACTGAATTAAGGAAATCACAGAAGGAATTGAAAGAAAGTGAAGAAAAATATCGATTACTTTACGAAAGCTCTACTGAAAGTATAATGATTTTATCTGATAAGATAATTGATTGCAATCAGAAAACATTGAATGTATTTTATTGTGATAAAGATACTATTATCGGTAAATCTTTACTTGATTTCTCGCCTAAATATCAACCAGACGGGAAAAGCTCGGTAATGGAATATTTCTCTATTTCCCGAAAAGTAATGGAAGGTGAACCACAATTCTTCTCATGGCAGATGATAGATTGTACGAGTAAATTGATAGACGTAGAAATTTCTATGAAATCTATAGGTGTTTATGGCGATACTTATATGATAGCTACTGTCAGAGACGTAACTGAGAAAAATAAATATCAGCAGGAATTGCAAAAAAGAGAGCAGGAGTTCAAAGCTTTAATAGAAAATGCCCCAGATATTATAGCCCGATTTGACAGAAATTATTCATGCCTTTATATTAATCCTGCTGTAGAGAAAGAACTTGGTATTCCCCAAAAATTTCTCCTTGAGAATAAAGAATTTGATTTTCCCTTACCCGATGGTTTCAGAGAGGAATTCAATAGTGTTTTAAATGATGTGTTTGACAAAGGGGAAGAAAGAACATTTGAAGCATCTCTTAATTTAGAGAAAGAAACAAAATATTTTTCTTTGAGGATTTCTCCTGAATTATCTGAGCATAATACGGTAGAAACCGTACTCGTAGCAGCAAGAGATATAAGCGATCTGAAAAACACAGAGCGTATGCTGCTGAGTGCCAAGGAAGCGGCAGAGGTGGCTAACCGCTTGAAAAGTGAATTCCTTGCCAATATCAGCCATGAGATAAGAACCCCTTTGAATGCTATCATGGGTTTTTCAGAGCTGTTGCGTGATGATTCTAACCAGGATCAGAAAATTCAGAAATATATCAGTGGAATATATCATAGCGGGAAAAATCTTTTGAATTTGATCAATGACATACTGGATCTTTCAAAAATTGAAGCTGGCAAATTAGATATTGAAAACGTGCCATTAGACCTAATTCAATTCTGTAGTGAAATTAGTCAAATATTTTCCTTTAAAACATCAGATAAAGGTCTGAAATTTTCTTTTGATTATTGTGATGATCTTCCAGGATGGGTCTTGTTAGATGAAAAGCGACTAAGGCAGATATTATTTAATGTTATTGGAAATTCCGTGAAGTTTACGTCTAAGGGCTTAATCTCTCTGAATTTAGATTTCGAAAAAACAAAAGATGATACTGTAAAACTTATTTTTGTAATAAAGGATACCGGTATAGGAATATCTAATGAAAAATTGCAGAATCTTTTTGAGCCATTTTCTCCTTCAGAAGCTCATATCTCGAAAAAATACGGAGGAACGGGGCTTGGCTTAGCTATTACTAAAAGACTTGTTGACATGATGGGTGGTAGTATCGAAGTTAAGAGCGAAGTGGACATCGGCACTACTTTCACTATTGTTTTACCTGAAGTCAAAATCAAGCACGTTGATTCTTCTAATGATTTTGCATCTGAGATGGCTTTACTTAAGACTGAATTCAAAAAATCGACCATACTAATAGTTTCGTATAATGAATCAAGTAAAAATATAATAATTGGTTTTTTAGATCAATATAGGATAAATACTATTACCATAGATACTTTAGATATTACTGATGAGTCAAAACTTAATAATGCTATTGATCTTGTGCTATTTGACCTTTCGTCCAATAAACAAGAACATGTGGAAGAACAGCTTGAGTTTTTAAAATCGAAGCTGAATGTGCCTATTGTTATTCTAACTGATTCTATGAATATTGATAAGAGATTTCAACAATATATTGATTCTTCCCTCTTGATTCCACTATCGAAAGTACAGTTGATTTTAAAACTGAAACAGTTTCTTGCTTATGAAGAAATTCCTGATAATATAGCGGAAATGGAGATCAAACGCAGTTCAAATGGCTATAATGACAAATCATTGACTTTAGAACTAATGAGTCTAAGTAAAGAGCAAAGAGAAGAGTTCGATACTACAATTATTCCTGCGTGGGAAAAATCCGACAAAACAATGATGATCAGCAATATTTCAAATTTTGCTCAATGCCTGTTAGAATTTGCAAATGATAACGATCTTAAGGCTTTCAAAGCGTATAGCGAGGAACTATTGAAAGTAGTAGATAGTTTTGATATAGAAAGAATAACGAAAATACTTCCACTATTGAAGAACATTCATGATTCAGTTTAAATTGTTTTAGTCCTTATTCTTTGGTTGCCAGTTCAAACCCTCGCAAGGTATATGATCTTTTGTTACGTGCTGGTCATATATTTTACAAAGCTGGTTCGAAGATTCAAAGTTTATACAAGTTCCGCAAAGGGTTTCCTCTTCGATTTTTTTTATTCTTTTATTGAATTTATTATATTGCCTCCACCCTGGATATATAGCAGCAAACCATAGCATGAAGGAGAATATCCACCAGTTATGGCGAATCTCGAATTGGTCAATTAGCACAAATGTTAGAAAAACAATTACTGAAGAGCGCAATATCATACCCCAAACCACAGAGCCGGTAGTTATTATCGGCTGCGATTGATCTTCGTCGGCTTCGTCGGTACCTTCGCGAAACATGAAGATATCGATTACTTTTTCTTTGACCTCATCGAATTTTGATTGATTGTCATTTTCCATAGTATCATAACTGATTAAGCCAATAAATATTATAAATTTCTAACGATTTACGAAAGCATGGTCAGAATTTCTGTTTGATATTATGTATATAATTACTTATTTTTGGTTCGAGTATCAGAATTAGAACAGCAGTTAGAATGCCAGCTAAAACATCTATTACGTAATGATATCTCAAATAGATAGTAGAAATTATCACTCCTATGCCGATAACTAATATCGCATAGCGAAAGCGGGTTTTAAAGATGAATGCGAGATATATGTTTATTATTGTCAGGGCAGTATGTCCACTTGGCATACAATCCCTGTTGACTATAACGGCGGGATCATCTACTAAAACAGTAAGCCCGGCTCCAGCATTTATTTGAATTCTGATAATTTCAGTAAAATATAAACCTGGCAGCTCAGTGCTGAGTAAAGAAAAATCATGCAGGGTAAATCTAGGCCCAATAGCAGGGAATATCAGGTAAAGTATATATGTCAGATAAAACGAAAACATGATAATAGTTATAAATCTATTAAATTCTGAATTTCGATTTGTTATATGCAACTCTATGCCATTTATTATTATTAGTACAAAGAACAAACCGTATGAAACCTGAAGTATCTCTGTAAGCAAAGGGCTTGAGAATTGATATATCCATTCGGTAGGGTTAACCCCGAATATCCATTTATCTATCTCTATTAATACAATATCAATATCATTTGGGTTTATATATGGTAATAATTCTAAGGTTACCATATAAATATAAAAAATAATGGGAATAACGGATAGCCGCTGAAAAAGCAGAAAAATACTACGGATTTCGAACTTTTTATTAATAGCTGCTATAGAGATTATCCAGAAAGCTATTAAGAAATTCAATAAGATGTAATCTGTAGCATTACTTAAGCTTTGGAAATAAATCAATAGTAACACTGTAAGAAAAGCAAGCATTATTAGGGAATAAATATCTCTGACACCGAGTATCTCGGCAATCCTGAAGTTTAATAAAGCTTCTTTTCCATTTATTTGTTTTTTTTCGCTATTATTTTTGATCATCAATATGCGAATTAATTAGTTCATAAAATTCAAAAAAATCTGATGATGTCAGCTCCTCCGCTCTTTTAGTGAATATTTTGGCAGTGCCGCTGTCAAGAGTTTCAATATACTGATTGATTGTTAATTTTGTATTCTTTTCTATATAATCTTTCAGTGAATTTTTAAGAGTTTTACGCCGTTGGTTAAATGCAGTTCTTACTAAAATCATTATCTTTTTATATTTCTCTCTTGAAACCGTCGTATTTGAAAAGTTTAATTCAAGGAGCGTAGAAAATACTTTTGGCTCAGGGTAAAAGCATTTGGGTGATACATTAAATAGCAGGCGTGCAGAGCCGGAAAGCTCGGTGGCAACAGTCAAAATACCATAATCTTTAGTTCTGGTTCTGGAGCATAATCTTTGGGCTACTTCTTTCTGAAGCATCAGCACTGCCTTACTGATGAACTCAACATTATCAAAAACATAGAATAATATCTGGCTTGAAATATAATAGGGGAGATTGCCCACAATTTTGATATTCCCAAGATGCTCTGCGGCGAACTTTGGCAGATCAAATACCAGAATATCAGATTGAATTACATTTAGCCTGGTATCAGTAAACTCGCTTTTCAAAACGGCAACAGCCCGCGAGTCAATCTCAATAGCATATACGGGGACGCCTTTTCCGAGCAGAAATTTTGTTAAGCCGCCAGTGCCAGCGCCAATTTCGATAATGACATCATCGTGCTGAATGTCAAGAGAGTCAACGATTTTGCGGGCAATGTTCTGATCTGTCAGGAAGTTCTGCCCCAGAGATTTTTTTGGTGTTATAGATGCCACTACGTCGCCTGTTTATTATTACTTAGCTTTTTGAATCTTTCTGATAGTATTCTTTGTGATTCTTCGAGTGATACCGATACAACTTTAATATCGGCGAGAACAGGCATAAAGCTGGTGTCTCCATTCCATCGAGGAACGATATGAATATGGATATGCCCAGGAACGCCTGCCCCAGCAACTCTGCCAAGATTGATCCCAATATTGAAACCATGTGGTTGATATATTTCCTGGAGAATATTTTTTGCATCTCTGACTGTTTGCATTATTTCAAGTATTATCTCGTCGCTAAGATCATTTAAATCTCCCACATGAGCATAAGGGGCAATCATAATATGACCGTTGTTGTATGGATATTTGTTTTGTATCACAAAGCAGTTTTTACTTCTGTGAACAACAAGTAGTTTGAAATCGTTATCAGGATTCTCTGAAGCAGCACAGAATATACAATCATTCTTTTTTTCTTTCTTATCTTCGTCTTTGAAAGTTTGGATATATTGAGACCTCCACGGTGACCACATAACGTCCATTGAATACCTCCGTATTGATAATATCTGTATTACCAAGCCAATTAGTGAAAAAAAAGTAATTTACATTAAACCACTAAAGATAAAATTAATCATTTTTTCTCTGTTTTCTAAAGAATATGAAATAAATTGTATATTTTTGATCGCATTTGAAAAATATGACTATTTCAAAGGGATTAAGAATGTCGGGTAAATTTCATTTCTTGAGAGTTTACACAAAAGAGGTCTTTGAAAGGTGGAAAAAATTTGTTAGAAAGTAAAGATTTCCTTGAATGAATTGATATTTTTGGAACAAGATCTGATGATTCATGTAGTTCTTATCCTTAATTGTAATTGTATTGAACATACCATAATAATCACTTTTTGAGTCATATTTAGCAATAGTAATAAAAAATAAAAAAAATATTTGGATTATGCACATATGTTCATTATATTAGTAGAAAATGGAATGAGGATAATGTCAAGACCAAAGAAAAATAGAATAGTAAATAATCCTCCGCTGTTCAATCAATTTAAGCCGATTGGAATAGCAGGGAGGCATCTGGCAGAAGTCGAGCTTACTTTAGATGAATTCGAAGCTCTACGGCTTGCTGACCATAAAGGTTATTCTCACGAGGAGGCAGCAGAGGAAATGGATATTTCGCGTTCCACTTTCACACGATTGATTGAACAGTCGCGTAAGAAAATGATGGAGTTTATCGTAAGCGGAAAAATACTTAGAATTAATGGTGGTAATATTCATTTCAGGAAAAATATTATCAAATGTTACGATTGTGGGTATATGTTTAAAACAGATTTTAATACGGAGCTTACAAATTGTCCGGAATGCGATTCGATAAATTTAGAAAATTTAGCTGGTGGCTATGGCCACGGTAATTGTTGTAAAACAAACAGGAGAGGAGCTAACCATGCCAGGAGGAGATAAAACAGGACCAAGATCCCAAGGACCA